>CAMTXZ010000095.1:0-41096 GCA_947085765.1 uncultured Chromatiaceae bacterium
AAATTGATCTCGGCGCGTCTGCCCTGCTCCAGCAGCTGTTTGCAAATAGCCGCGCTCTTGAGGTCCGCTACCTGCGGCAGCTCTTCAACCAGATCCGCCGCCAGCAGATCATTTTTAATCTGGTCGCTGAACTGAATATTTTTTTGCAGGGCGTTGTCCTGCAGCAGCAACCGCTTGGCCTGTTCGACCAGCACCCCCTCCTCTTTGCGCAGCCGTGTCTCCAACTCATCCTTCTGCTGCAATGCCGGCACACCAATACGTTGCGCCTCCAGCGTCACCAGCTGATCATGCACCTGTTCACTGCGCTGCTTGCTGAGTGTTAACTCTTCATCGCTCTCTTTAAGCGTGCGGCGCAACTCCTCCTGCAATTTTTTGGCGCTCAGATACTCCTGCTGACGCTGCTGATAACTGTGTTGCGCCAGGGTGTAGTCGAGCGTATTGAGATCGATCCACTCTTCGATGTAGCGCTGACTCTGCAACCGCGCCTGTTCGAGAATGGTGATGGAGCCCTTGAGCCGGGCCGCATCACGCTCCATGGCGTGAATGGTCTTGAGCTGGCTGGAGACAGAGCGAATCGCCTCGCCCAGATCCTTGCGTTCGAGGATCTCTTCCGAGACAAATTTGTTGATGCTCTGCACCGGTTTGTAGGCCATGAAACGCGAAAAGGCGCGCGCAGCGGCCAGCGCCTCCTGCTCCGATACCGCATCACGCAGACCACGCAACGCACCATAGAGGCGACGCAGATAGGCCCGTTTGGTTTCGTATTTCTCCACTGCCCGTTTGCCAAACTCCACAATCAACAGTGTCTGCAACTGATCGAGCGGCGTGACATATTTGCCCGCCTTGTCCTCACGCACAAAATGGCTAAGCGACAACGTCTCACCCGGCAGGATAAAAAAGAGTGCGTCGTCCTGACGCGCAACAATGTTGTTCGCCGACTGATCGAGCCAGGCACGTACGGCGATGATGGCGGTGAAGGGGTCGGCCGTCTCATCCTCAGTCGGATGAAACACCGCCACCAGATAACCGTCGGTAGGGTCGAGCCGCGCATAACTGCCATCGTCACAACCCAGCACATACGAGGCGAGTGTGCGGACGCGCTTGCCACCCCGGCCACGCTGCGTGGTTTCGTCCTGCCCGGGGTTGTACTGAAACAGATTTTCGTGCGCGGCGGTCATGATGGTCTGGATCGCATCGGCCGCCGTGGTCTTGCCGGAGCCGTTGCCACCAGAGAAGAGATTCACCGGCCCGAATTCAAATTCAAGGCCAGGGATGTTGCCCCAGTTGACGAATATGAAACGTTTAAGAAACATGCTCTTCCACCTCGTCACTCTCATCCGTCACCGCAACATCACCCTGCTCCAGCGCCAGCAGCGCCTCGTCATCGACAAAACCTACAATCATCGGATGAATCCGCAGCCACCCTTCGCCGCTCTCCAGCGCCTCGTCCTGATTGTATTGCACCAGACGCAGCTGCCGCAGCCGTTGAAAGAGGCGCCGACGTTCGGTCAATTTTTCCGGCAGGCTACGACCCAGCAGATTTTTCAGGGCGATGCTGAGTGACTCCATCGACTCGGCGACGTAGCCGTGTTCATCAACCTTACCCTCACGCAACGCCTTGTCATACTGGCTGCGCAGCACCAGGATCAGCGCCACTTCGTTTTGGCTAAGGCGGGCGCGCAGGCTGCCGCTGAAGGCGTTGTCGCTCGCCCCTTCCATGCCGGGTACACTGCTGCCCGGTGGATAGAGACGGATATATTCGAAGCGCCGATCGTGATGGATACGGATGCCGAGCAGGCTCAGATACTGCTGCACCGGTTCGGCACTGCGCAGATAACGATCATAGAGCTGCTGTTCGGTCTGGCTCTCCTGACGACTGAGCACACCGTAGTTGAGCAGTCGGATGAGCAGCTCCTGAAATTCGTCGAGGCCGATATTTTCACGCGCCAGTTTGTCGCGCAGCTCTTCACTCAGCATGGTTGTCCTGCTCTTGTTCTTTGAGTTCAATGACAAATTCATCACAACGTTCGAAGTAGTCGGTACTGACCTGCTGACCGGTCGCTTCGATCTGAAAACGGTATTCGCTGGAGCCACCGGCGGCGCCCAACTCAATCACATGGGCGCTCATCAGCAGCTCTTTGGCGTTATGCACCGGCAGGTTCTGGCTGCGCAGCCGGTGGCCACCACTCAACGCTGCCATTACATATTCACGCTGCGCCTGGCTGTTTACGGCAAAGGCGGTCTCAACGGCCTGCTGCACAAAGAGGTTGCGGCGTGAATCTCTATCCACTTCACCGTGTGACTCGACGGAGGTATTCACAACCCGCTGCACCCGACCGCTGTGCATGCGCAGAGCGGCGGGGTCCACCAGTGTGACATTGAGTGAGGCCAGCACCTCACCGGCCGTTTCAAGCCGGGCGGCCTGCTCTGCTGGTGGCAGTTCGGCGAGGCCCTGGCAGATCTCCAGCAATCTATTCTGATGTCCGGCGCTGGAGTAACTGAGCTGGCGGATGATGATGTCGGCGCGGCGAGTGAAGCTGTTAAGGGCATGGCGCAGAGCTGGCAACATGGTCTCGGCGGCGCTGTGCATGCGCCCCTCGATGCCATCGAGCACGGTGAGATAGAGCGAGCGTTTGGGGTCAGTGACCAGCTCCGGCGCCACCTTGCGTAGCTCACGTTCGGCATCGGCCTTAAACTCACTCCGTTTACGGCGTGCACTGTTGATGAGTCCCTGAATCTCATCACGATACTTTTCGACACTATCGGCGGAGAGGCGCACCGCCAGGTCGGGCATAAAACGCTTCTCCATAAAGTCGAAGAACTCGTCGCTGGCACGCTGCACAATCTGTTGCGCCTCCACCTCCTGTACCAACTGCCGTTTGCGTTCATCGAGTTCTGCGATCACATCGCTGAAGTCGCTGATGATGCGTTCTGAATATTCAAAGGCGTCAAGTAGATCGTAGACCTCGCCCTTGTCGAGAAACGATTGCAGCGCGTTGCGGGTGTTGCGGGTATTGCGATGACGGGTGCGGAAACGACCACCGGCGGTCTCCACCATCGGCTGAGTGAAGAGACGGCCAACACGGCTGAAGGCGTAACTGCTTTGCAGCGTCGCCTCATCCACCAGCCGTTCCAGCCAGCCATATTCGAGCAGTTGATTGAGTATCCAGTTGGCCTGCTCGCGCTCAGCGCGCGCCGGGGCGCTGAACTCGTTGCTGCCATCCTCATCCAGCAGCGGTGCGCGTACCAATGCCTCCTGAAAGATCTCGACCAGCTGCTCGCGATTGAGGGCGCGACGATAGTCGGCCACCGAGCTATACAGACGAGCGTAGAGTTCACGCAAACACTCCACGATCTGGGCGCGGTATTTGCTGTTGAGGGGGCGGAAGAAGTGTTTGCGGTCGTCAGTAAAAAACATCGGGGGATTTTAACTGGATTTGCCAAGGGTGTCGCTCTTGCTGTTGGCCCAAAACAGAACCGGGCCACTGCGGCCCGGTTCGTTTAGATCAATACCAGCAACAATCAGGCAACAAACGCCGCCTTCAACTTCTTGATGGCGTTGCCCTCCAGCTGCCGCACCCGCTCGGCGGAGACGCCGTACTTGTCGGCCAGCTCGTGCAGTGTCGCCTTTTCATCCGCCAACCAACGGCTCTGGAGGATGTCGAGGCTGCGATCGTCGAGCTGCGCCATGGCGCTTTTGAGCTGCGTTTCGTTCTGCTCTGCCCACTGCTGCTCTTCAATCTCCATGGCCGGATCAAGGCGCTGATCGGTAAGATAACCGGCCGGAGCGCCAAAACTTTCGTCATCGCCGTCGCCCACATAAGGGTCAAATGAGGCATCGTGGGAGTTGAGGCGCGCCTCCATCTCCATAACGTTTTCAGTTGTCACGCCCAGATCATTGGCGACCGTCTGAATCTCCTCCTGGGTCATCCAGCCAAGCCGGGCACGCGCCTTGCGCAGATTGAAGAAGAGTTTGCGTTGCGATTTGGTGGTGGCGACCTTGACGATGCGCCAGTTACGCAGCACATATTCATGAATCTCGGCCTTGATCCAATGCACGGCAAATGAGGCCAGGCGCACATTCATGGTGGGGTCAAAACGTTTGACGGCCTTCATCAGGCCGATGCTGCCCTCCTGAATCAGATCTGCCTCAGGCAGGCCATAACCGCGGTAACCACGAGCGATATAGGCAACAAACCGGAGATGCGAGAGGACCAACCGACGCGCGGCGTCCAGATCGTTGTTGCTGTGTAAACGGGTGGCGAGTTCCAGCTCCTCGGCGGCGCTTAACACCGGAATACGGGAGACCGCCGCTTGATAGGCTTCCAGGCTGCCTGTCGGTAGAACCAGTTCCAAATCCATTCCTCTGCTCATAATCAGCTTTACCCTTCTCTATTCCCAAAAGTGTGTTTAGGTGTAGACGTTCAACTATCTTTTATCAATCCCGGCGCTGCTCTTAACGGCAGCGGCTGGGATCTTTTAACACGGTGGTTATTCTAGCACTCAGCATCTAGGAGTGCTAACCAGAGATAAAAGTTCCGCTATACCCGACAGCAAGGCAACCAATTATGAGGGTTCAATCGCCCGAATATGCCGCCCCGCCACCAACCAGGCTCCAATCAATCCCAGCAGCGGCCCCGCCAAAAGCAGCAACAGTGTGGTCTGCATGCCGATCAAACCGAGGTTGAAATCACTGCCATAGAGTGCCGCCAGTTGCCGGACCGGGCCATCCAGCAGCAACAACAGCACGTTGACCAGCAGCCACGCCAGCAGGCCGCCAAACAGACCGTACCAGATACCACTATAAAGGAATGGCCGACGCACAAAGGCGTTGCTGCCGCCGATCAGTTTGATCACCTCGATCTCGTCACGACGGTTCTGGATCGCCATGCGGATGGTATTGCCGATGACAAACAGCACCGCCAGCGCCAGCAGGCCACCAAAGACCAGCACGGCGCGATTGGCCAGATCGATCAACCCATGCAGCCGCTGCACCCACTCCAGGTCGAGCTGGGCCTGCTCGACTTCGGGGCGGGCGCGCAGCTTGCTCAGCAGCACCTCGGTATCGAGCGTGGTGCTCTGATCCAGCTTGGGATAGACCACCAGCACGGCTGGCAATGGATTTTTATCCAGCATCGCCACCACATCACCCAGCCCGGAACCTTGACGAAACTGCTCCAGTGCCTGCTCGGGGCTGATGTATTTGACGCCGCTGATCTCGGGCCAGCGCGTCACCTCCGCCTGGAGTGACAGCGCGCCATGCTCAGAAATTGTGTCGCGCAGAAACAGCGAGATCTGGGCCGACTCCTGCCACGCCGCGCCGAGGCTCTGCACCTTACTGAGCGATACATGCAGCATGGTGGGCAGCGCCAGCGCGACACCAATCACCATCGTCGCCATAAAAGTAGAGAGTGGCGTCCGCCCCAACAGGCTAAGGCTGTTGGTCAGCACATGAAAATGGATCGCAAAGTAGTTGTTCAACCGCGCCTTGAGGCCGGGGCGATCACGGCGCGCCTTCACCGGGCGGCGTTCCTTGGTTGCGCTCATGGCTGCGACTCCTCCTGATACGCCACCAACTGGCCTTGGTGCAGTGCCAGAATCCGCTTCTTCATCTGACTGATCAACTCCAGATCATGTGAGGCGATCAACACCGTCACCCCCACCTGCTGAAACTGTTCAAAGAGGGTCATGATCTCCTGTGACAAGATCGGATCGAGGTTACCGGTAGGTTCGTCGGCAATCAGCACCTTGGGGCGGTTGACCACGGCGCGGGCGATGCCAACACGCTGGCGCTCCCCGCCGGAGAGGGCGATGGGCGAGTCGTGTTCACGCGCCAGCAAGCCAACCTTATCGAGCGCCGCTCGCACCCGCCGCCCCACTTCACGTGGATGGTGATCACCAGAGAGCAGCAGTGGCAGCGCCACATTATCAAAGACATTGCGGTCGTTAAGCAGCTTGCTGTCCTGAAAGATGATGCCGATATCGCGGCGCAGCGCCGGAACATGGCGGCGCTTGATCTTGCTCAGCTCCTTGCCATCGATGATGATCTGCCCCTCGCTCTGACGCTCAAGTAGCGGGATCATCTTCAATACCGTGCTTTTGCCGGCGCCGGAGTGGCCCGTGAGAAAGACCATCTCACCGCGCTCAACCTGAAACGTGAGGTTATTGAGCGCCTCAAAGCCATTGGCGTAGCGTTTACTGACATTTGTGAACTGGATCATGGACGAAGTCTACTGCTCTGAAATTATTGTTCGGGTCTTGCCAGCAAGGCGTCAACAAACTCTTCGGCATTGAAATCGCGCAGATCATCGATCCCTTCACCAACACCGATAAAACGGATCGGCAACCCGAGCTTTTTGGCAATGGCAAAGATCACGCCGCCCTTGGCTGTGCCATCAAGCTTGGTCAGCACCAGACCGGTGACACCCACCGCCTTATAAAACTGCTCGGCCTGGACCACGGCATTTTGGCCGATACCGCCATCCAGCACCAACAGCACTTCGTGAGGGGTTGCAGGATCAATCTTGCCCATCACCCGTTTGATCTTTTTCAGCTCTTCCATCAGGTTCGCCTGGGTATGCAGACGCCCGGCGGTATCGGCAATCAACACGTCGATACCACGCGCCTTGGCGGCCTGCACCGCATCAAACATCACCGCCGCAGGATCGGCCGCTCGCTGCTGGGCAATGACGTGCACACCATTGCGCTCGCCCCAGACCTGCAGCTGTTCAACGGCGGCGGCACGAAAGGTATCACCCGCCGCCAGCATCACTGCTTTACCTTCACCCTGGAAACGTTTGGCCAGCTTGCCGATGGTGGTGGTCTTGCCGGCGCCGTTGATGCCAACCATCAGGATCACAAACGGACCCGACTCGATGTTGGTCAGGAGTGGACGGCTCACCGGCTTGAGGATCTGCAACATGTTTTCGCGCAGGGCGGCAAACAGGGCATCAACGTCGTCGAGCTGTTTGCGCTGCATACGCGCAGTAAGATCGGCGATGATCGCCAGCGTCGCCTCAACCCCCACATCGGCGGTCAGCAGCTGGGTCTCCAGCGCATCGAGCACCTCGGCGTCGATCGCCTTTTTGCCCAGCACCAGGGCCGCCACCCCTTCGGTGATGTTACTGCTGGTACGGCTGAGCCGCTCTTTCAGGCGGCCGAAAAAGCCCGCCTTTTCGCCAGGTTCGTCACTGCTCTGCAATGCAGGGGGAGCCGGGGCTGCGATTGGCTCAAGCGCTTTTGGCGCCGCATCTGCATCTTTTTTCTTCCGGAAACCGAACATAATCTTGTGGCCGCTATGTGGTTATAAAAATTGAATTTTCATCTCATGACACGGTCGAAAGCTTGGTCGAACTCGGGACCGTAATCGGGTAGTCTATGCTACCACATTCAGGCACTAATCCTTAGCCAGGGAACCATCAATGAAACAGAGAAATACCCTTGTCGCCCTTTTCAGCGCCCTATTAATGGTGCAGCCCGTTGTTGCCAGCGAGGTCCAGGAGTACACCCTCGACAACGGCATGAAGGTCTTTGTCAAAGAGGATCACCGTGCCCCGGTGGTTGCCTCGATGGTCTGGTACAAGGTCGGCAGCAGTTACGAACAGAACGGCACCACCGGTATCTCCCATGTGCTGGAACATATGATGTTCAAGGGGACCGATGCCCACGCCCCCGGCGAGTTCTCGCGCATCATCGCTGCCAATGGTGGCCAGGATAACGCCTTTACCAGCCGTGACTACACCGCCTATTTTCAGCGTCTGCACAAAGATCGCCTGCCGATCAGCATGGAGCTGGAGTCAGACCGCATGCGCAACATGAAGGTGCTGGACGAGGAATTTGCCAAAGAGGTACAGGTGGTGATGGAGGAGCGCCGCATGCGCACCGACGATGATCCTGAGGCGCTGACCAGCGAGGCCTTTAATGCGGCCGCCTACGTCAACAGCCCCTACCGCCGGCCGATCATCGGCTGGATGAATGACCTGGAAAACATGACCGCCGCCGACATCCGCGCCTGGTACAAAACCTGGTACGCGCCCAACAACGCCTCGCTGGTGGTGGTGGGTGATGTGCAGCCGGAGGAGGTGTTGGCGCTGGCGAAAAAATATTTCGGCCCGCTCCAGCCCGATACCATCACCCCACCCAAACCGGTAAAAGAGGTGGAGCAGCGTGGTGAGCGCCGCATCATCGTCAAGGCCCCGGCTGAACTCCCCTACCTGCTGATGGGCTACAAGACCCCCGTTGCCAAGGGCACCGCCGACGAGTGGGAGCCCTACGCGCTGGCGGTACTCTCTTCCATCCTTGATGACGGCAACAGCGCCCGCTTTGCCAAACGGTTGATCCGCGACCAGCAGATCGCCACCAGTGCCGGTGCCGGTTACAGCCCTTTCGCCCGCCTGGACGGCCTCTTCATGTTTGACGGCCAGCCCGCCAAGGGCCACACCATCGCCGAACTGGAGAAGGCGATTCGTGGCGAAATCAAACTGGTGAAGGATGAGCTGGTCAGCAACGATGAACTGGCCCGCATCAAGGCGCAGGTGATTGCCTCTGAAGTCTATGAGAAAGACTCGGTCTTCTATCAGGCGATGCAGATCGGCTCACTCGAAACCATCGGTCTCAACTGGCGCATTGGTGAGCAGTACGCCGACAAGATCAAACAGGTGACGGCGGAACAGATCCGCGAGGTGGCGCGTAAATATCTGATCGATGACCACCTGACCGTAGCAGTGCTGGAGCCGCTGCCACTGGATCATAAAAAGCCGCACCGCCCGATGGGCGAGATGTTGCGTTAACTGAATATATAAAAGGATCAACCAGAAGATGAACAATTGGATTAAACAACGCCCACAGTGGCTGCTGCTCGCCTGCCTGATCGTGGTCAGCCCGTTGGCCAGCGCCGGCCCCGCGATCCAGCAGTGGCAGACCAGCAACGGCGCCCGTGTCTATTTTGTCGCCGCACCGGAGCTACCGATGGTCGATCTGCGTATCGTTTTTGATGCCGCCGGCGCCCACGACGGCAAGCTGCCGGGGCTGGCCCTGCTGACCAACGGCCTGCTGGAAGAGGGTGCGGGCAAGCTCAGCGCCAACCAGATCGCCGACCGTTTTGCCGCTGTAGGGGCCAACTTTGGCGCCAGCTCCCATCGCGACATGTCGGTCATTAGCCTGCGCAGCCTGACGCAACCGGAACTGCTCGATAGCGCTGTCGCCACTCTCACCAGCGTTGTCACCCAGCCCACCTTTCCGCAAAAGGCGCTGGATCGCGAACGCAACCGGCTGCTGATCGCCCTCCAGTCCAAAAAACAGTCGCCTGACGCCCTCACCGATGAGGCGTTTTTCCACGCCGCCTATGGCAACCACCCCTACGCCAATGATGCCAGCGGTACTGAAGCGACCGTCAAACGGATCAAACGCCAGGATCTGCTAAAACATTACAAGCAGTACTACGTGGGTAAAAACGCCATTGTCGCCATCGTTGGCGCCATTGATCGCAAACAGGCCGAGGCGCTGGCCGAGACCATCGTTGGCAAACTGCCTGCCGGCCAACCAGCCAGCGCCATTCCAGCGGTGTCGGCGTTAACAAAACCACAACTGGTGAAGCAGGAGTTTCCCTCCAGCCAGACCCACATTCAGGTCGGACAACCGGTCCTCAGTCGCAACGACCCGGATTACTTCCCACTCTATGTGGGCAACTACATCCTTGGCGGCGGCGGTTTTGTCTCACGCCTGACGGCTGAGATCCGCGAAAAACGCGGTCTCTCCTACAGCACCTTCAGCTACTTTGCGCCGATGCGCCAGAACGGTCCCTTCATCATGGGATTGCAGACCCGCAACGACCAGGCCGATGAAGCGCTCAAACTACTCAACGAGACCCTTAAAAACTTCATCGACAATGGCCCCACCGCCGATGAACTGAAGGCGGCCACGCAGAACATCACCGGCGGCTTCGCCCTGAGCCTCGACAGCAACGCCAAGATCATCGACAACATCGCTGCCATCGGCTTTTATCAGCTGCCACTCGACTACCTCGACAGCTATACCACCAAGGTGGATGCCGTCACCGTCGAACAGATCAGCGATGCCTTCAAACGCCGCCTGCAACCAGAAAACATGGTTACCGTCATCGTTGGTGGCACTGTCGACAACGCGGCGCGATAGTGGTGAAGGAGATCGTCAACAAGCAACCTCAAGCGGGCCAGCTACGCATCATCGGCGGCGAATGGCGTGGTCGAAAACTACTGTTTCCCGCCGTCACCGACCTACGTCCGACGCCGGACCGGGTGCGCGAGACACTCTTTAACTGGCTACAGATGCAGATTGCCGGCAGCCGCTGCCTGGACCTCTTCTCCGGCAGCGGTGCGCTGGGGCTGGAGTCGCTGTCGCGCGGCGCCCGTGAGGTGGTGATGGTGGAGCAGGACCGTAGCGCCGCGGCACAGATCCGCCAACACCTGCACACCCTAAACTGTCGGGATGGCAGCGTCGAGAGCAGCGATGCCATGGGTTTTCTTGGGGCAACGGGCACCCGCTTTGAGATTGTCTTTCTCGATCCGCCCTACCGCCTCAACGTCCTGACGCAGTGCTGCCAACTGCTGGAGCAGAACGGCTGGCTCAGCGACAATGCCCTCATCTACCTTGAAGACAACGCCAAAAACGGCACACCGACACTGCCCGCCAACTGGCAACTGCTACACAGTAAAAAGGCAGGTGATGTCGGGTATCACTTGGCCCAGCGCCAAGGCGATGCAGCGGCGCAAAACGGGGCTTCGTGATATGATGCGTGCCGGTTTTTATTTTTAAAGAGAGGCCTGCACAGGTGAGCGGGATTGCAATCTACCCAGGTACCTTTGACCCGATCACCAACGGCCATACCGACCTGGTGCAACGGGCGCGACCTCTCTTTGACAAGGTCATCGTCGCCATCGCCGCCAGCAGCGGCAAGGCGCCACTCTTCTCGCTGGAGGAGCGCATTGAGCTGGCAAAGATTGCCCTGGCGGGCATGGACAATGTTGAGATCTGCGGCTTCGATATACTGCTGGTAAAATTTGCCCAGCAGTGCAACGCCGGCGTTATCCTGCGCGGACTTCGAGCGGTATCGGACTTCGAATATGAGTTTCAGCTCACCGGTATGAACCGCAAACTGGCCCCCGGGATCGAGACCCTGTTTCTGATGCCAGCGGAACAGTATGGTTATATCTCCTCCAGCCTGGTTAAAGAGGTGGCGCGACTGGACGGCGATGTGAGCGACTCGGTACACCCACAGGTCTATCGCGCCCTGCAACAGAAATTCAAGCTCAAGCAAAGTTAACTCAGTGATTTATAGAAAAGGTAACAAACAATGTCTCTAATCATCACCGACGAATGCATCAACTGCGACGTCTGCGAACCTGAATGCCCCAACAGCGCCATCTCCCAGGGCGATGAGATCTATGAGATCGACCCCAAACTCTGCACCGAGTGTGTCGGCCATTACGACACCCCTCAGTGTGTCGAGGTCTGTCCGGTAGACTGCATTCCAAAAGATGCTGATAACGTCGAAACCAACGACCAGTTGCTGGAAAAGTATAAAAAACTGACGGCCCAAGGGTGAGTCCGGCTGCCGTGATGAGCCTGACAATCGCACACTCCGGCAGACGTTACCCCCTCAAGCAGCTGCTGACTCGGGCAGTAACGCCTATAGCGCTGCTGCTGTTCATTGCTGTCCCGCCACCAGCATCAGCACAAACACAAAAACCTGCTGCCGCCGCCATAGCCACAGCCCATCCGATCGCCACCGCGGCGGGCCACGAAATCCTCGCCGCAGGTGGCAACGCTTTTGATGCGGCCGTCGCCGTCAGCGCCACGCTGGCGGTAGTAGAACCCATGAGTTCTGGTCTGGGGGGCGGCGGTTTCTGGCTGCTGCACCGCGCCAGTGACGGTTTTGAGACCATGGTGGATGGCCGGGAGCGGGCGCCACTGGCGGCAAAACGCGATATGTATCTGGACAAACAGGGCGAAGTCATTCCCGGACTCTCCATGGATGGGCCACTGGCCGCCGCCATCCCCGGCCAACCCGCCGCGCTGGTACATCTGGCGCAACGCTACGGCCGCCTGCCCCTGAAAAAGAGTCTGGCACCGGCTATCCGTGCGGCACGTGACGGCTTTGAGATTGATGAACACTACCGTAACCAGGCAAGCTTTCGTCTGGAGGTGATGCGTCGCAACCCAGAGACGGCCCGACTCTTCCTGCTCAATAACGACGTGCCGCCAGTCGGCCACACCATCAAACAGCCGGAATTGGCCACCACCCTCGAGGCGATTGCCAGCCATGGTCGGGACGGTTTCTACCGTGGCGCAGTCGCCAAAAAGTTGCTCACCGCTGTCCGAGGTGCCGGCGGAATCTGGAGCCAGCGCGATTTCGACAGTTATCAGGCAGTGGAGCGAGCACCCATCCATGGCGAATATCGTGGCATTCGCATCACCTCCGCAGCACCGCCCTCCTCAGGTGGCATCGCCCTGGTGACCATGCTCAACATCCTCTCCGGCTACGATCTGGAACAGATGAGCCAGCTCGACCGCACCCACCTGATTGTCGAGGCGATGCGCCGCGCCTACCGCGACCGCGCCGAATATCTGGGAGATCCCGATTTCGTAAAGATCCCGATGGCTGGCCTCACCCATCCCTACTACGCCCGCACCTTGCGCAGCACCATTCAACCTGAGCACGCCACCTCCAGCCAGAGCCTTAAAGGCCAAAAAATGGAGGAAGAGGGGGTTGATACCACCCACTTCTCTATCCTTGATGAGGAGGGCAATCGCGTCGCCGCCACCCTCAGCATCAACTACCCCTTTGGTGCCGCCTTTGTTGCGCCAGGCACCGGGGTACTGCTCAACGACGAGATGGATGACTTCTCCGCCAAGCCGGGCACACCCAATGCCTATGGCCTGGTCGGTGCCGAGGCCAATGCCATCGCCCCCGGCAAGCGGCCGCTCTCAAGCATGACCCCCACCTTTCTGGAGAGTGATGAGCGCCTCGCCATTCTCGGCACCCCCGGTGGCAGCCGCATCATCACCATGGTCCTGCTGGGGGCACTGGAGTTTGCCGCCGGTCGTGAGCTACAAGAGTGGGTAAGTCGTCCTCGCTTCCACCACCAGTTTCTACCCGACCTGATCCAGCTTGAGCCTGACACCTTCGACGATGCCATCCAACAACAGCTTATTGATCGTGGTCATACCCTGAAAATCCTGGAAAACAACTACGGCAATATGCAGGCAATACTTTGGGATCGCAGTGCCAACAGGGTAACGGCAGCCAGTGATCCACGGGGCGGTGGCATCGCCATCGTCAAACAGCATCAGAGGCCGCCACAACCATAATTTTCGATAGACTCGACCCATCAAATTTGTTAAGTTATTACCACTGCTGTGCAGTAACCTTTTAAGGGGAGGTAAATAATGACGATTGGTATTGGTCTTCTGGCTCCATTAGTGCTTTTTTTTGGTATAACTGTAATCTACGGTTTAAGTATTTCTGGTACCGCGGTTAAAAACATCGAACACAGACGTCAGCCTGACTAAGTTTCACGTCTAAATCTGTATCCAGATGCATCCAGAAAAGCCCGGTCCTGCCGGGCTTTTTCTCATATAAAATACCCCGACCTTTATGATCAGTTTTATAGCTGTAGCCAAAGTAGGAAATGACTCATGCCAGAACAGAATCACAAACACCTCATCAAATTTCTCGCCGCCTCGCTGTTGTTTTTCTTCGCTGGCAGCATGCACGGGGTTATACAACTATTGCCACCGGTACGCGCCTGGCTGGACTCCATCGGCAGCCCCAACGGTGGACCCGGCCATCTGATTGACCCACTAGCCCATGCCCATATCAATCTGATCGGCGGCGTTATGATTCTGGTCATGACCGTAACCTACTACCTAATTCCCATCCTGAGCGACAAGGGCATCTGGTCCAAAAAACTGATGAACTTCTCCTTCTGGGGTACCGTCATCGGCGTTATCTGTTTCTACTCAACGCTCATGGTATTTGGCACATGGATGGGGGAACTCTTGCTGGCCAGCGACCCAAAAATCGATGATGTCAAAGCGATGTATGGGCCAATTGTGGCCGTTTCGGCCACCATTATGGGCGTAGGTCTGTGGTCCTTTCTCTTTAACGGTCTGATGTCCCTGAAGCAGGCCTGCTGCAAGTCATGAGCCTGCCCTGCGGCTGTCCTGAGGATTTTCCGCAATGGGATGGCCAGGACATCGAACTCGGCAGTGAGCCAGTGCTTGATTTCCCGATTCCGACTTTTCTGCACATGCCGATGGGCTACGAGGTCTACCTCGGGCGGGTCCGTCACCTGATAAAACAGCTCGAGCTGAAGGAACGCTGGCCCGGCTTTTACCTCACCCGTACTGGCTGGATGCGCGGTCAGATCCTCGCACCACTGCAACAGGGAGACTCACCCTCGCGCCATGTAGTGCATCTACCCAGCCCTTTCAAGCTACGTGTCAAACTCCACAAAGGGGATATTGGCAGCATAAAAATGAGTGTGAGGGAGATACGGTCCGCGCTTCTGGATAGAGGGTGCATGCCCAAGGAACTCTACCTGAGCCATCTCACCTGCCCCAACTGCGCCGAGCAGCGTGGTGGCGCCATGATCATGCTGTTGTGGCGCTGGGAAGAGAGCGGCCAGCTCAGTAGGCGCCTCAAAAAACAGCAGCTTATTACAAAAACAGGGCGGCAACGAACAGGTTAATAACCTATCAATCCGAGGCTTGATCCCTGGTCAAAAACAGACAAGAAAAAACTATTTCTGCACCGCAGTTTTTACTGAAAACATAGGAAAGTACAGCACCACCTCGTTCTCTGTACGCTTTCTTCGCACTTGCACCTGAAGCTCATCCACACCAGGCGGCACAATGACCGCCTTGCGATAAACCCCACTAAAGCCATCTTGAATCGCCTGCTGCCATGGCTCTGAATCATCACCGCGTAACGCAATAACAAGCTCATGCACTGGTTTACCACGCTCCAACGTAGCAAGTATCAGAAACTCATTCATCCCCACCACCACTGGTGCTGGCTGTGACTCCAGCTTGATTACAATATCCTCCCATTTCTGAGCCGGAATCTGATATTGATCTTCAGGGACGCCACAGGCGAGCAGTAACAGCGCTAACGACACAACAACAAATATTTTCATCTATCAACCTTGGAGTAGCGCTTCAGGTAATCAAGCAATAGTTCAAGCTCTTCAGGCGCGATTACGGTGTAACCTGTCATACGGCGATGTTCCTGCATGCGATAGATAACACCGGGCCACTCTTCAGCGGTATGGACCGCAGGACTGGGGGCCGCATGGCAACTGGAGCAGCTCTCCTTCATCACCAAGGCCCCGGGCGACTCCGGCTCCGGCAACACCACTTTACCAGCACCACCCTGAGGCATTTCACAAGCTGCTACCAGTATCAGCAGCAGTGCTGCTGCGACCACATTACGGCTTTGCATTGGTATCCTTATCTTCAACCTGTTGCTCCTTGTCCAGATCAAGTTTGCCACCTAGCTTGGAACCATAGAGGCGAACCATAAACCAGACAAAAGTTGAGCCCACGGCAAGATAGAGAATCGCGATACCAAAACCCCAATCGATCCAGTTGCGCTCATAACCGGGACGATCGCCCCAGAAGGGGAAACTCAGACCAATGGCGACCAACAATACCATCACCACCACTCCAATGAACCACTTCGGTATACCGCGCTGAGAGTCAGGGATCGACTCCAGCATCTCCCAATCCTCCATGCCACGCTTGGCCAGACGCTCTTTATCGGTAGCATAACCAAAATGGTCATTGGGAGTTTCGCCCCACTGGCTATCAATAGAGGTCAGTTTATCCTTAGATAGCGGCTTACTACGTTCATCATTCATATCGCACCTGCTGAAAAATGTTGGACGCGAAAGCTCTCTTGCCAGCCGTCCTCGGACGTTACCCGTACCAGAACTGGGTACAGACCCTTTACCAACTCAGGGCTGATTTTCAATTCAACATTGATCCGCCCGGCAGTTTCAAAATCCACTACCCTTGTCGCCAAGGCATATTGATCCTCGCTCAACCCCTCGATAGCCAAATGGAGACGAGTCGGCTCATAGAACTTGTTAGCCACCGAGATGCGGTAGTCGAGAATCTGTGCACCCTGGGCAATATCGGCGCGATAGGCCGTCATATGGTAACGCTCATAACTCCAGAGTCCCCATATGAACATGACCAACCCCAACAACAATATCGGAAAGGACCAGGCCACCCGCGAAAAGAGATCACTCATGTTAGTTTTGAACTCCGCCGCCCCGGCATCTTTGCGTTCACCCATTGCAAAACGCAGCAGGCTCTCGCCACTACCTTTTCTATCATGCAGATTTTCACAGGCAGTGACACATTCACCACAATTGATACAGGTATCATAGAGGTCGGTTTTGCGGGGGTCGATCGTCAGAAAACAGGAGGTAACGCAGTAGTTACACTTTTCGCACTCATCAGCCCGGCTCTCATCATAGGCAATATGCAGCGTCTGCTTAGTCTTGAAAGTGTGCTGCCAGACCTTGTAGACACACATGAAACGACACATGAAATGGCGGATCATGGTGATATCCACCAAAATCACCAGGAAAAAAATAGTGTAAATCCAGTGCAGGGATGGCGCCAACCCTGCGTCATGCTGGAAGGTAACAAACTTCCAGATCAGGAGCGGTTCATAAAAATAGAAGAGCGGGATCAACGCCACTAACCCGGCGACCACTGCGCTGAGACCAATTAAAATCAACCAGTTCAATGGCTTGTTTTTGACCTGCGATAGCTGCATCGGCGCGCCATTCAGGCTTACCTCAGCGCGCTTGCCCAGCAGCTTGAAGGTCAGATTGTTGGCCCACTCTGAAAGAGTATTCTGCGGGCAGGCCCAGCCACAGAAGACCGTGCCCATCAACGAGTAGAGCATCACCAGCAGACAGGCCATGACAATCCAAAAACCAAATACAATACTGAAATCTGAGAACCAGATTTGACGATTCAATACAACAAAAGCGCCCTGAATCGGATCAATACGAAACAAGCCAGTGAGAGGAATAATCACCAGCAGCGCCAATACCCCATACTGAAAGGCGCGCCGCTGCCAATGGAGCTTTTGGCTCGGTTTGCGCCCCTCGACGACGACAGGGATGCTACTCAAAGAGTTCTGAATGGTCATTACCGTAATTTACCACATCAGCGTGAAACGGCACACGCCCCTACCTACCACTTGGAGATAAATGGCCTCTTCCCAGCCGCCACGATAGAAAACGTCATTACCCCAGATCCAGCCATTTCAGTGAACACGCACCAATATTGTCTCTCTTTCCAAGCCATCTGATTTAATGGCCCTGCCTTTTTTTAATGTCCGCCAAAGTATCCTGGACACCACTGCTCTGCGGCGCGAGTTCACTAGCCTTTTCCGCATATTTCCTGGCCTGGACCAAATCAGTCTCTCTCAACAACCACGCCAAATTATTAAGCGCAGCAACATTTTTCTCGTCCAGGCGGATAGCCGTTTTATATGCATCAACCGCGCGCCTTAAATCGCCCATCTCCTGATAGGCTGTCGCCAAGGCATATTGAACTTTTGTACTCTGGGGGTATTTAGTGGCCGCCTCTGCCAACAGTGTCAAAGCAGCCTCTTTATTGCCGATTGCCCAGTAGGCTTGACCGAGCTTTTGCGCCAGATCAACAGTGGGACTGCGCTTATAAAGGTCCGCATACAACGTTGCCGCCTGGGAAAACCTCTTCTCACTCATGGCCAGATCACCCTTGAGAAAGACCACCGCATCGCCTTTAGGCATCAACGTTTCAAGTCTTTTCAATTGATCCCTGGCAGCCACATGGTCACCACTGTTCAACGCCATAGTGACAGCAGCTATCAATGATGGCAGATGTTTTCCATCACGTTGCAATGCGGCCTTTAAAGTGGCATTCGCCTCTTTAACTTCCCCCAGGGCAACCTGAGCAGTGTAGAGAAGATAATGTGTCAACGCCGAACCAGGATCTATCTCCGTCAGTTTTTTGTATGAACTCTTAGCGTTGACGTACTCTTTTAACATCATTTGGGCATTGCCCATCTCGGCCAGTACCGCCACATTTTTTGTATTGCCTAGATTGCGCAACTCAGACAGTGCACCAGAGGGATTGCCCCGCCTTAGATTAAGTCTCGCCAGCAACACAGCCGCCTTATCCTTGTTTTTATCAGCGGCCTGGGCCTTTTTAAGAAGCACCTCGGCATTTTTGTACTCACCGCTCATCATTTCTATCTGGGCATAGTCATAAAGTATCCCCACATCACTGGGCGCCGCCTTCAAAGCCGACTCATAGATATTTTTAGCGGCGGCAACATCCCCACCACTAATTTCATATAAGGCCAGGCTTCTAGCCGCTGGCCCATACCCAGGCTCAACCTTCATAGCGCGCTGAAACTGCGCCTTTGCCTTGCCATCGTCCCCCATCAAAGAGTAGACAGTGCCTTGCAAGCTCACTGGCAACGGATTGGTTTTATCGCTCTGCTCAAGCGCCTTCAGGATCTCCATGGCAGCTGAATAATTTTTTTCCGCAATGTGAGCTTCAACAGAGGCCAGCCCAGTGGCGAAAGTATTCGCATCCTCACCTTTAATCTTATCCAGCTCTGAAATGCTTTTTGCAAACTCCCCCATCATCAAATAACTTTGAGCGAGCCCTGCCCGCAGTTCATTATTATCATTGTTCTCATACAGCGCCTGCTGATAATACTCCGCACCCTTTCTTGGGTCACCCGCACGCAGAGAAGCTCCCGCAATCAAAGACAAAGTTTCAGCATCGGGGGCCACCCCTTTTGCAATGGGTGTCAAGGTGTCCACAGCAGCGGCAGAGTGACCACTATTCATCTGCACATAGGCCAAAAGTTTACGAGCCACAATGTTGTTGGGTACTTGAGAAAGAAACTTACTTAGGTGCATCTCCGCCTGTTCTGTCTGGCCTTTAACCGCACTGATCGCGCCCATCAACAATATAGCCCCAAGGTGATTTGGATCAGCCTGAAGCACTTTGGTCGTCAAATCCGCAGCCATTTCATATTTTTTCTGCTCGTAGGCAAGCGTGGCGCGAATCTGATTCATCTCAATATCGTCCGGAAACTGCTGCTTAAAGTAGGATTTTTTGAGCACATTTAACTCAGTTTCAGCCTTCTCCGGATTATTGCGTTGCAGGTATTCAGACACCAACCCACGCATTGCTACATGGTAGAAATAGTCCTGTTTGCTCTTTGAGAGTTTGGCGGCCTGTTGATAACCGGCAATGATCTCTTCCGGGCTGTTTTGAGCACGCTTCAGATCGACCAACGTGAGCCATGCACGCTGACTCTGTTGGCCCTGACCAGTAATTATCGAATCGATAAGTGTCTGAGCTCGATCATAGTCACGCGCCACAATTGCCAATCTCGCCAAGCCCAGCACCGCTCGTTCATTGTCCGCGGCGAGTGTCTGCGCCTTTTCAAACCACACCTTTGCCGCCACATAGTCGCCTTTCTGAAAATAGGCATCTGCGAGCACTACACTGGCATTTACATTTGCATGGGATGAACCACTTTCATTAAGTTGATAATTTTTAATAACCTCATCTGTCTTGCCCTGCTGCAACAACGCATCACCCATCAACAGATCAATTGCAACATCGGCAACACCAAGCTCACGAGCACGCTGCAACTCTTTTTCTGCATCCGCACCACTACCCACCTTGACATACAGCTCTCCTAGAAGATAACGCCCCTCTGTACTGTTAGGATTGCTTTTGATAGCATTTTTCAAAGCAATAATCGCTTCGTTGTACGCACCTTGCTCCAACGACCCTTTGGCTTTTTCAAGATACTCTTGTTCGGAAAGCGCGGGATCCGCCCCATTGCATGCTGACAACAGCACTGCACATAACCCTACAACCAAAACAAAACACTTACCCATTTCAACCCCCAAAAATCGCTTTACCGCTGAACTTTATCAATTTCCGCTCTCAGTGCTTTAGCCTGATCCTTGTCCGTCAACGCTGGGTTTTCCAGCAGTCGTGTAATCTCTTTTTTCGCCGCAGCAATCTCACCACTCTTAAAGTAGCCGTAGGCAAGATGGTATTTTATATCCAGCAGATGGGGGGCCTTGATACTGGCCTCTTTCAAAATATCCACACCCCGCTTTAACTGCCCTGTTTTCACCAGCGCCCAGCCAAAGGTATCCATGACGGCGGGGGTCTGTTTCGCCAGATCATAGGCCTTCTGGCCATATTCAACCGCCTGTTTATCTCCCCTCTCAGCATAAATCCAAGCCATGTTGTTGAGTGCCGCAACATTACCAGGCTGAACCGCCAACACTTTATTGTATTGCTCAATGGCTCCGGCAATATTGTTAGTGGTCTGCTGGGCTACCGCCAATACCATACGCACAGTGACATCACCGGGCTCTTTAGCGAGCCATTTTTCCAAGGGTTCCAGCGCATCTGCCTGACCCTGCTGCTGCCGTACCCGATAGAGCTTTAACGCCAATGTGCTACTCGGTTCCTTGGCGAAGGCGGCGTCATATGACTTTTCTGAACTTCTGACATCCGCCTGCGCAGTATAAACATCACCATCCAACTCATACCCAACCGCTAATTTTGAATATTGAGTTTGTAACTCTTTAGCAGTTTGATGCGCTTTATCATACTGCTTCATCTCGCTCTGCAATTTCACCAGCAGCACTTTAGCTGGTATGAACTCTTTTTGAATTTTTATAGCTGAATTAACGCTGTCCAGAGCCGCCTGTGGCTGTTTATTGACCGCCTGAGCTTCTGCCAACATCACCAGCGCCTGGACTGACTTTGGTTGCAACTCCACAAGTTTACGCAACGTGGCAACTGCGTTGCTCGGGTCATCGCTAACAAGCTGGACTTTACCCAAGGTCGCCAGAGCCGAGGGATGTTCCGGTTTGGCACTGACCGCCTCACGCGCCAAATTCAGCGCCTTCATTTTATCACCCTGCATCAGGTAGGCATTCACCAGCAGCAGTGATGGTTCAATCGAATCAGGATTGGCTTTTTTAGCCTTCTCTATCCAAGCTATAGCTGCTGGCCGGTCCCCGTCAGCTTCTGCCAGACGCCCCAACGCCAACATGGCGCCAAGATGGCTAGGATTTACTTTCAATGCCTGCTGATAATTCTGCTTGGCTAATGGCAGGTTTTTATTTTGTAGCGCCAACTGCGCCAGCTCCATATAGGCAGTGGTAAATTTAGGGTCCACCTGCAGTGATTTTTCAAACTGTCGCTGTGCTGCCACAGCATCACCTTTCTGCGCATACACTATCCCGAGCAAATTGACGGCCACCGGATTGGTTGGCTGTTTTTTCTCCAGCGCCTGCGCAACTTCAATCGCCTTATTGGTATTATTTTGGCGTAGATGGGCATAAACCAATAACATGTCAGCCTGCAGCAGATCTTCATCCATTGCCACTGCTCGTTCCAAATCAATAGCAGCCGCACTGGCATCGCCAGCAGCAAGTTTGCTCAACCCTAACTGCGCGCGAATCGAACCTGCATCAGGGGCGATATCCACTGCGCGCTGCAGATATTCACTACCCTTTTTGCTCTCTCCGGCCTGCATGTAAGCACTGCCCAGCAACGCCAGCAACTGAGCATCACCACCATTTTTCTCCGCAACAACATCAAGTGTCTCAATTGCTTGTTGCGGTTTTTTCAATTTCAAATAGACCCCTGCCAACGCTTTTCGAGCAGGCAGATGGTTAGGTACCGATTTGGTAAAACCAGAAAGATAGAACTCTGCCTGTTCCAGATTACCCTGGACATAATGAACCAAGCCTAATAGCAGCTTGGACTGTAGATGGTTGGGCGATACCCTCAACACCTGACTCAAGGTGCTTTTGGCTAAATCATACTGTTGGCGCTTAAAATAGATTTCAGATTTAATGTAGCCGGCCATTGGATGGCTCGGTGCGCTTTTGAGTATCCGCTCGACATCGGCCAAGGCCACATCCAGGTTTTGCTTTGCCACTTCAATCCCCGCCTTACCAAGCAACGCCTGGAGATTGGTTGGATTGATTTTCAGGGCATCAACAAACGACTGCAGCGCCTTCTCATTTTGATTCTGCTGCTGCAAGACAATGCCGTTCAACACTAGCGCATCAGCGCTCTTTGGATACTGCTGCAGCACCTTTTCAACCAGTTTTGCAGATTCAGGAATATCCCCTTTCAGCAACATCACACGAACAGAACCCAGCAGAGCACCCTCCGCCAGTGGATCTTGTTTAAGCGCTTCGCCGTATGATTTTTGAGCCTCCGCAGTTTCACCCGTCATAAGATATGCATCGCCTTGCAGCGCCATAATCTCTGCCTGTTTTTTAGGCGCATCATCCTTATTAACAGTGATCTCTTTTATCACCTGCCTGGATTTTCCCTGCATCAGGTATGACTGGGCCAGCAATGGCATCACCTCACTGCGTGACGCCCCTTGCTGTATCGCCTTTTTGAACTCCTGCTCAGCTCCTACTGCATCCAGCAGTTTCAGATAAGAGCGCCCTAACAGAAGTCTCGCTTCAGAGGTCTGCGGTGATTGTTGCAGCACGTTTTTAAGATGAATAATGGCAGCTCGATAATCACCACTGCCATAACTGGAGTTCGCCTTTGACAGCAGTGCTGCAACATCATCTGCGGCAAATACCGCCGAACTTAAACAGAACGCCGCTATCGGCAGCCATAAAGCTCGCTTTGTCAGCTTCATCATAAGTGCATCCTTTTTTTGACCCTGAAGAGTTACGCCACATTCATCCTCAGGCATGTGATCCCATCACGTTTATTTGAAGCCGTATTTATTCATAAGATCATATAACGTTGGCCGGCTTACCCCCAAAATTTCAGCCGCCTGAGAGATGTTGCCATCATTCAAGCCCAGTGCGCGTCTGATAGCCGCGCTCTCTGCTGCCTCTCTGACCTCACGCAAATTCACGGGCATCGCCTGCTGTTCCGAGACGGCATCCAGCTCAAGCTCTTCGGCGTTCACGCAGCTCCCTTCGGCCATAATCACGGCGCGTTTCACCCTGTTTTCCATCTCACGCACGTTACCAGGCCAGCCATAATTTGCGATGGCGCAGGCACCATCATCAGTAAAACCACGCAGATTACGACCATGCTCGCGGGAAAACTTATCCAGAAACACCCTGGCCAGAAGCAGCGCGTCACCTTCTCGCTCACGCAAAGGTGGAATATTAATGGTGATTTCACTGATGCGATAGTATAAATCCTCGCGGAACAGACCCTGCTGCACCTGATCGGTTAAGTTCTGATTGGTCGCGCAAACCACACGGACATCAACAGGTATCTCTGCTCGACCACCCAGGCGCTCAATGATGCGTTCCTGTAAAAAGCGCAGCAATTTGACCTGAAGCAACCCTGGAATATCACCGATTTCATCCAGGAACAGAGTCCCTCCGTCGGCATACTCTATTTTACCTTTGGTCTGTTTAGCGGCGCCGGTAAAGGCCCCTTTCTCATAACCAAACAGCTCGCTTTCAAGTAACGTTTCCGGAATTGCACCGCAGTTAATCGCAATAAATGGTTTTTTTCGTCTCGGACTCAAATCGTGTAACGCCCGCGCCAAGACCTCTTTACCGGTACCGCTCTCGCCGAGTAGTAATGTGGTGACATTTGTTGGCGCCACCTTTTCGATGGTACGGCAGACCTTCATCATTTGCGGGCTGATCGCAAGAATGCCATCAATGGCCGAAGTTGCAGTGCGCTGAATCAGCAGACGATTCTCCAGCTCTAACTCATACAGATTATAGGCACGCTCAACAATCAGCCCTAAAACTTCCGGATCCACAGGCTTCTGGTAAAAGTCATACGCCCCTTTGGCGATCGCCTGCACTGCATTTTCACGCTCATCATTCCCCGTTACCACCACTACCTTGGTGGCGGGAATCAAATTTAGAATCTCCTCAAGCGCAGCTAGCCCTTCGCTGGCGTTATCGGGATCTGGCGGCAGCCCCAAATCAAGCAGCACTACCGCTGGCTCATGCCGACGTAACAGCATAATCGCCTCTTCGCGATTGCTGGCAATCAACACCTCATACCCATCAAAACACCAGCGCATCTGACTCTGCAGGCCCGGATCATCCTCAACCACCAGAATTTTCTGTTGTGTCTGTTTCAACCGAATCAAGCCATTACCTCACACTGCTGCTCTGAGCTGTTATCAACATAATTTCTAGCTCGCTTGCGGAATATATAATTGAAATCGTGTTCCAACCTCAGGCCTGCTGACAACAGATACATCGCCACCAATGCCACGTAAGAACTCACGGCACTCATAGACACCTATGCCCATGCCGGTATTACCCTTGGTAGTATCAAACGGCTTAAAGAGCCGCTCACGAATGAATTTTTCGTCCATGCCACAGCCATTATCCTCGATCTCCACAACAATATTCTGTTCCATCATATACAGACAGACCTTGATCCAGCCATCATCAGGCGTGGCCTCTTGGGCATTTTGGACAACATGCTCAATGACCGCCGCAAGACGATCGCGTTCCGCAATCACCATCACTCCATCAAGTTCATCACCCGTCAGCAACTCCGGCACTGGATGTGCTGCACCCCGATGGAGCATCACCTCTTTCAGGATCGGCAGCAGTTTTACCGCCGTAGCACTCTGGTGAATGGGTCGCCCCTGACGTAACTGAGCCAACATCTTTTGCATCTTGGAAACGGCATGATCCACCGTCACCATTGCATCTGCCATAAACGCCGGATTCTGACCGAAACGCTTGGCATTGGCCGTCACCAGCGAGAGCTGTCCCACTACATTTTTCAAATCATGCACAACGTAGGCAGAGAGCCGGTTAAACGCCTCAAACTGCCGCGCCTCGGTCAACGCCGCACTCGCCTCAGCCAGGGCTAAATAGCTAGCTGCCTGACTGGCCGCCGTTTTGAGCAGATCACGATCCTCCCAGTTAATCTGCCGGGGCGCCCGCGGCTGCTGTAACAATAACAGGGCACAGAGACAGTTATCCTGAAACAGTGGTATCAGGAGCCATGTTTTAGGAATCTGCTCGAGCCAAGCCGGTATCGTCAAGCCAGTATAGATCTCAGGGGTGTCGTAATACTCATTCATATTGACCAACCACCCCTTGTCACGCATAAATACTACCAGAGCATCATCTTTCATCACACCCTGTGATGTTGGCACGTTCCAATTGGCAGCTACCGAATAGTTGCCCACTCCATCCTTGAGCCATAAAACTCCACCAGGGCTATCCACCATGTCAGCCATGGCCTGAACCACTCGCTCACGCACATCCAGTCCCGATACTTCACTTGCTAACGCTGCAGTAAAGTTCAGCCATTCATCACGATAATCATATTTGTAACTGAAAAAATGTTTACTGAGAAACACTTTGAAGCGCGATCGAATTTGCCCGGAAAAGAGCAGTACCAACAATACCAGACCCGCACCAAAGAAGAAGATGAGCTGGGCTACCGCACCCCACTCTCCACCCCAGTAACGAATAAAATAGCCGCCCGCGGCCATTACCAGCAGATAGGCACCCGCTGCCAATACAGCCACACTATGAAATACCACACCACGGGAGACAAAGAGATTCAGTGACCAGACCGGATTACGGGCAGCCGCAATGGCGATCAACGGCACTGTCAGCAACTGGACAAAACCACCTGCATCCCAAATATAGATATCAAGACGACCAAACAATACCGCATCCGCATACATATAAAAATCGTACGCAAACCCGCTACCCAGACCAAGACAGAGATATTTGATTCCCCAGCGCTGTTGCGCAGGAGTATTGCGAAACAGCTGCTCAACCAGAGCCAGACCGATAATCGCCAACAACAGATGGCCAGGCAGGCGTAGATCATAACCTATGAGTCCACCAACCCCGCCAGGCTGGAGCCACTCTGCAACATGCAGCGCCACCAAGCCACCGCATAATATCAACAACACCCAGCCAAACCGACGCAAACGCGGCGACAGATGCCAGGAGGTCACCTGTTCTGCCACGGGTGCCAACAACCTCAAAAAAAACCAAAACCAGAGGCCATCACGTAGAATTTTAAGCAGGAAAATTAACGGTAATAAGGGGTAGTCGTAGAGTGATTGCAGACCTAGCGTGGCAGCCCAAAGCGTAGTAGCGCTTACAGAGGCCAAAAACAGCCCCCCCTGCAGGCGACCACGCCAACTAGTGACCAACAGCACAACCAGACCAAGATTGGCCAGCGCCGCAAAACCATAGGCCACAGCACCGATGTTTATGGACCAATCACTCAACTGTTCCATAAATTATTGCCTATGCCAGAACTTCAGAAACTTAAGCCAGGTATCACAGAGAACATTAGCGTGCTCCTTGTCCCCACAGCACCACTTCAGCCGTTTGAAACAGGATGAGACAATCAAGGAAAAGGCTGTAGTTTTTGACATAGTAGAGATCGTATTGCAGTTTTTCCACCGCATCCTGCTCAGAAGCTCCATAGGGATAGCGAATCTGCGCCCAGCCTGTGATTCCCGGCTTCACTCGATGGCGCTCGGCATAATAGGGAATCTTCTCGGCCAGTTGCTCCACAAACTCAGGACGCTCAGGGCGCGGCCCAATAAAGCTCATATCACCCTTCAATACATTAAAAATTTGCGGCAGTTCATCAATTCGGGTGCGGCGTATAAACTTGCCGACACGTGTCACACGCGCATCATTTTTTTTCGCCCACTGTGCTGCCCCGCCCTTCTCCGCATCCACCACCATGCTTCTGAACTTAAACACCTGGAACAGCCGCCAATTCTGTCCCACGCGGACCTGACGATAGAGGATTGGTCCGCGACAACCACTCTCCAGCCAGACAGCCACTGCTGCCAGCGCCATCAACGGGAAGGTCAACAGCAGAATCAGGGTGCTGGCGGCAATGTCAAAACCGCGCTTTGCAATCAACTGCATGCCCGCCTGACGAAAACCGTCAGAGAAGATGAGCCAACTCGGATGCAGTGTTTCAAGGCGCACCTTGCCGGTCTCACGTTCGAAAAATGTTTGCGCATCTACAACATCAATACCACTCATTTTACAATCCAGAAGATCCTCAACCGGAAACGATTTACGCCTATCTTCCAAGGCCACCACAATCTCATCTACAGCGTGCTGCTGCGCATAATCAAGCAACGGTACATCTATATGGATCACACTCTCTGCGGGCATCACGTCATGCTCACCCGCAACATGGACAAACCCAAGAATAACGTACCCCAGCTGATCAACCTTACGGCGCAACTGTTTGAACTGCTCAGAGCTCACCCCAGCTCCTAACACTAAAATGCGTCGTTTCAGGTTTTCGTGCCCCACCACCTTGAAAAAGATGATCCGTGTAGCAACAATCGCACCAATGGCTATTGCAAATGACCAGGCAAAGACGCCCCGGCCAAGAAACATATAAGGAAAGAGATAAAAGGCGATGCTCATGCCCGCCAGTGCCAGCAACATGCTCAGTACCAGCCTAAGAACCATACCGTTCAATCCTTCGCGATAGAGGTTTTTATAAAGCCCCATTGCCGTCAAGGCAATAAACATTACCGAAGTAAAGAGCAGTGCTTTGGGATAGAGTGGTTCCAACTCCGTGGTTGACTCGCCGCCGATAAAGCGTATCTCGACGCCCACATAGATAGAGAGCCATAACAGCAGCAGCTCAATCACTATGAGTGCGATGAGCGATGAGGGGACATAATGTCTAAATATTCTGAACATGCGGATCAAAATCCATTTTCAAATCAGAAACCTATGCCGCAGCAAACAGTGCTCCAAGCGTAGCCGACGAGAGTAAACCATGTTAAAACCAGAAAAACAATGCAGGTTATCTACCCCTATAGATACTCATCAATACCATGGCTTTTCAATCCCCAGGCAAATAGTGAGAAAATCCTACGGTTGGCTTTGCGCAAACGTACCACCAGCGTGGTGATCAGCTCTTTAATGATGGGATAGCCAATCTCAGGGTGGTTATCCAGAAACTGTAACAGCACCCTTCCATCCAGCACCGCCAACTCCACATCAGTGATCGCAATTACAGTCGCAGAACGGGGCCCATCATCAAACAATACCAACTCGCCAAACAGCTCGCCTTTTGCCAGTTCGCTAAAACCGGGCCTTACCCGGCGCTGCTCATCCAGATCAACACTGCCCACAATACGAACAGAACCGGAGAGTATTAGGTATATATCAGCCCCCTGATCGCCTTCATGAAAAACGACACCATTAGCATCAACATGATGGCGCCGCCAGTATACACCCTCGACAATTTCAGGATTTTCTAATAAATCAAATAACAGCGACGGCATAGACCCTCCCTCATAAACGGCTGACTATCATACTCAACTCAGCATAACGACGGACAAAATAACGGCAAACACCAAAAGAAGGGCTGACGAATAGGCACAGCTTTGGTATGTTTGGCACACTCAATTAACGTTAACCCCATCATTTGGAAAGCTTATGAAAATAACGGTCTTCGGTTCAGGCTATGTCGGTCTAGTGACAGGCGCCTGCTTAGCAGATGTTGGCAATGATGTTCTTTGTATCGACATTGATGCTGAGAAGATAAATAAACTTAAGCAAGGGGTTATCCCTATATATGAACCAGGACTGGAAGCCATCGTACATGCCAACACTAAAGCGGGCCGGCTCCAGTTCAGCACCGACATAGCCGCAGGTGTTAATCACGGCCTGTTTCAGTTCATTGCTGTAGGTACACCGCCTGACGAAGATGGCTCGGCTGATCTCCAATATGTGCTGGCGGTCGCCAAGAGCATTGGCGAGAACATGAGTGAATATAAGGTCATCATTGATAAGTCCACGGTCCCGGTCGGCACTGCCGATAGAGTCAGAAGCCAAGTAGAGGCGACTCAAAAAAGCCTGAACAAACAGATCGAGTTTGACGTCGTATCCAACCCTGAGTTTCTCAAAGAGGGGGCCGCAATTGAGGACTTCATGAAACCCGACCGGATTGTGATCGGCACCGACAACCCCCGCACCACAGAGCTACTGCGCGCCCTCTACGCCCCCTTCAATCGCAGCCACGATCGCATAGTAGCCATGGACATTCGCTCTGCTGAGCTGACCAAATATGCAGCCAACGCCATGCTGGCGACCAAAATCAGTTTCATGAACGAACTCGCCAATATGGCGGAGCTGCTGGGCGCCGACATTGAAAAGGTCCGTATCGGCATCGGTTCTGACCCCCGTATCGGCTACCACTTCATCTATCCCGGCTGCGGCTATGGTGGCTCCTGCTTCCCCAAGGATGTACAGGCACTCGAGCGCACCGCCCGGGCCATCGGCTATGAAGCGGGTCTGTTACGCGCAGTGGAATCGGTCAACGATCGTCAGAAACACCGGCTGTTCCAGAAGATCGAAAAACATTTCGGCGGTGACCTCAAGGGCAAGACCATCGCCGTTTGGGGGCTGGCCTTCAAACCCAATACCGACGACATGCGTGAAGCACCCAGCCGGGTTCTGATCGAGGCGCTATGGGAGAAAGGGGCAAAAGTCCGCGCCCATGACCCCGCCGCCATGCACGAGACCTCACGTATCTATGGCAACCGCCCTGATTTCACCCTCTGCGACCATCCCGATGAGGCACTTGAAGGGGCCGATGCGCTGGCCATCGTGACGGAATGGAAGGCGTTCCGTAGCCCGAATTTCGATACCCTCAAAGAAAAGCTGGCTCAGCCCGTTATATTTGATGGGCGCAACCTCTACGACCCCGTCGCCATGAAGGCCAAAGGGTTTAGCTACTACGCTATCGGTCGCGGCCAGTAAACGGCAGGTCAATCGTCATCGTTTATAAAAAGAAGGTAAGAATGGATCTAAACAAGATAAAGATCGGCATGATTGGCCTTGGTTATGTCGGCCTGCCACTAGCCGTGGAGTTTGGTAAAAAAATCGCCACCGTCGGCCTCGACATCAACAAAAAACGCATTGCCGAACTCAACGCTGGCAGAGACAGCTCACTTGAGGTCTCCGCAGAAGAGCTGCCGCTGGCCAAACTGCTGAGCTACACCAGCGAACCCGCCGACCTGGCCGACTGCAATGTCTACATCGTCACCGTGCCCACCCCTATCGATGAGTTCAACCGCCCTGACCTTTCGCCACTCATAGGCGCCAGCACCACCATCGGCAAGCTGCTGAAGAAAGACGATGTAGTGATCTATGAATCAACCGTCTATCCCGGCGCCACCGAAGAGGTATGCATCCCGATCCTCGAAAGACTCTCCGGCTTCACCTATAACCAGGATTTTTACGCCGGCTACAGCCCAGAGCGCATCAACCCGGGTGACAAAGAGCACCGCGTTACCAACATCCTCAAGGTAACCTCCGGCTCCACACCGGCAATTGCTGATTTTGTCGACACTCTCTACAAACAGATCATCACCGCCGGCACCCACAAGGCCAGCAGCATCCGTGTCGCCGAGGCCGCCAAGGTGATCGAAAATACCCAGCGTGATGTCAACATCGCGCTCATCAATGAACTGGCCCTGATCTTCAACCGCCTCGGCATCGATACGGAAGAGGTGCTGATCGCCGCTGGTACCAAGTGGAATTTTCTCCCTTTCCGTCCCGGCCTGGTGGGCGGCCACTGCATCGGCGTCGACCCCTACTACCTGACACACAAGGCGCAAGAGATTGGCTATCATCCCGAAATGATCCTGGCCGGGCGGCGTGTCAATGATGGCATGGGGGCCTATGTCGCCGAACGTGTCATTAAACTGATGACCAAAAAACGCATCACCGTGGTCGATTCCAAAATCCTGGTTATGGGCTTCACATTCAAAGAGAACTGTCCCGATCTGCGCAATACCCGTGTCATCGATATCATTACCGAATTTAACGAGTATCACGCCCAGGTCGATGTCTACGATCCCTGGATCAATGCCGCTGAAGCCGAACATGAATATGGCATCACGCCCGTTGCAGAGGTCAAACCAGATAGCTACGATGCGGTGATTCTGGCAGTGAGCCACAAACAGTTCATCGCAATGGGACTCGAGCAGATTCGCGCCTTAGGCAAGGCCAACTCAGTCCTGTTCGATGTCAAATACCTCTTCCCGGCAGATGCCGTGGATGGCCGGCTATAAAACAACAAGGCAATCCTGTAAATGAAAGTATTAATCACCGGCACCGCCGGTTTTATCGGCTCTAACGTTGCGCGCCAGCTGCTTGAGCGCGGCGACGAAGTCATCGGCCTCGACAACCTGAATGATTACTACGACGTCAATCTGAAAAAGGCGCGCCTGGCGCGCCTTACTTCAGAGCCAGGCTTCACCGATGTGCGCATGGATCTGGAAGATCGTACCGGCATTGCGCAGCTCTTTGACAACCATAAACCAGAACGTGTTGTTCACCTGGCGGCACAGGCTGGCGTGCGCTACTCACTGGTTAATCCGCTCGCCTACATCGACAGCAACATCGTCGGCACCACCAATATCCTCGAAGGGTGCCGTCACAACAGTGTCGAACATCTAGTCTACGCCTCCAGCAGCTCAGTCTATGGCGCCAATACCAAGATGCCATTTTCGGTGCATGACAACGTCGACCACCCCGTCAGCCTCTATGCCGCCTCCAAAAAAGCCAATGAGCTGATGGCCCATACCTATAGCCACCTGTTCCAGCTGCCCACCACCGGGCTACGTTTTTTTACGGTTTATGGCCCCTGGGGACGGCCCGACATGGCGCTCTTCCTGTTCACCAAGGCGATACTGGAAGGCAAACCAATCGATGTCTTTAATTACGGAAAATGTCGCCGCGACTTCACCTACATTGACGACATTGTTGAAGGGGTCATCAGAACCCTGGATCGAATCCCCACCGCCAATCCCGACTGGTCCGGGGATCATCCCGACTGTGGCACCAGCTACGCCCCTTACCGCATTTACAATATTGGTAATAACCAACCAGTAGAGCTGTTGCGTTTTATCGAGATTATCGAAGAGTGTCTGGGCCAAAAGGCCGAGAAAAATCTGCTACCACTGCAACCCGGCGACGTGCCGGCCACCTACGCCAATGTTGATGACTTGATACATGACGTCGGTTTTAAACCCGCCACCGAGATCGAAACAGGCATCAGCAACTTTGTGAGCTGGTACCGGGACTACTACAAGGTCTGAACACCATCGGCCATGCAGATAAAAAAACCACGCCTTGGCGTGGTTTTTTTATTTACCGCTAATCATAAAAAAGGGCGGGATATACCCGCCCTTGATTATTCACAACCAATCAGACTTACTTAACCTTTGGGGTCAGCTCGCCTTTGTCATAACGCTTCTGCATGGTTTCCAATGACAACGCAACGATCTTGGAGGCGTGTCCTGCAGAACCAAAGGCTTCGAAACGGGCCTGACAGATTCCAGCCATCGCCTTGGTTGATTCCTTGATAAATTTACGCGGATCAAAGTTAGATGGATTTTCCGCCAGGTGCTTACGAATCGCGCCGGTAGAAGCCATACGCAGATCAGTGTCGATATTGACCTTGCGCACGCCGTTCTTGATACCTTCAACGATCTCTGCAACCGGTACGCCATAAGTCTGGCCCATGTCACCACCGAAGCTATTGATGATTTCAAGCCACTCTTCTGGCACAGAAGAAGAGCCGTGCATCACCAGGTGAACATCAGGGATACGCTGATGGATCTCTTTGACACGGTCGATACGCAACACCTTACCAGTAGGTTTGCTGCTGAACTTATAAGCACCGTGTGAGGTACCAATGGCGATTGCCAGGGCATCCACGCCAGTACGTTTAACAAAGTCAGCGGCCTCTTCAGGATCAGTCAGCAGCATGGAGTGGTCAAGCACACCTTCAGCGCCGTGACCATCTTCTTCACCCGCTTTACCGGTTTCAAGCGAACCCAGGCAACCCAGCTCACCCTCAACAGAGACGCCACAGGCATGGGCCATATCAGCGACCTTGCGTGTCACCTCAACATTGTACTCATAAGAGGCAGGTGTCTTACCATCCACCATCAGTGAACCATCCATCATCACCGAGGTGAACCCGGACTGGATAGAGCGAGCACAGATATCAGGCGAGGCACCGTGATCCTGATGCATGCAGACAGGAATGTGTGGATACATTTCAACAGCAGCAGTGATCAGGTGACGCAGAAACGGTTCGCCGGCATAAGAGCGGGCACCGGCTGAACCCTGCATGATGACAGGTGAATTAGCCGCATCAGCAGCCTGCATAATCGCGTGAACCTGTTCCATATTGTTGACGTTGAATGCTGGCAGACCGAAGCTATGCTCGGCGGCGTAATCCAGCAGTTGACGCAATGAAATTAGAGCCATGTCTATCTCCTCAATTATCGTTACACAAAGTTAAAACAAAAACATTAGATGGTCGGGAATCAGGACTCCGTCGATGACGGCTCATGCATATCGCCGACACGCACAATCTTCATCGCGTTGGTACCACCCATAACACCCACCAGGTCACCCTTGGTGATGATTACCAGATCGCCATCACGCACCGCACCACGACGCTTCAACTCATCCACCGCTTCCATATTGACCACCGCGTGATCGGTACTGGTGACGGCAAAGCTGACCGGGCAGACACCACGGTATAACGTTACCTTACGGCGGGTCTCGACATGTGGGGTCATGGCATAGATCGGAATGCCGGAACTAATGCGTGACATCCACAAAGGGGTGGCGCCAGACTCAGTCAGACAGGCGATCGCCTTCACACCCAAATGGTTTGCCGTATACATGGCCGACATCGCAACCGCTTCGTCGATACGAGTAAACTGGCTGTGGATACGATGATCAGAGGTCATCGCCGTCTCTTGTTTCTCAGCGCTGATACAGATCCGCCCCATGGCCGCAACAGCCTTGGCGGGGTACTTACCCGCAGCGGTTTCAGCCGACAGCATTACTGCATCGGTACCATCCAATACAGCGTTGGCAACATCAAATACCTCAGCACGGGTTGGAATCGGATTCTCAATCATGCTCTCCATCATCTGGGTTGCAGTGATCACCACACGATTCATGGCACGAGCCAGCTTGATGATGCGTTTTTGCACGGCAGGCAGCTCAGCGTCACCGATCTCAACACCGAGATCGCCGCGAGCGATCATAACGGCATCAGAAGCGGCAATAATCTCTTCCAGATTTTCGATCGCTTCAGCACGTTCGATCTTGGCAACGATACCACCATGGCCGCCGGCAGCACGCAGCAGCTCACGCGCTTCGTTAACATCTGCGGCAGTACGTGGGAAAGAGATCGCGACATAGTCAGCACGCATCTGCGCAGCAGTAACGATGTCTTCTTTATCTTTTTCCGTTAGGGCTGCAGCAGAGAGTCCACCGCCCATACGATTGATGCCTTTATTGTTGGAGAGGATGCCGGCAACCTGGACCTTACAAATAATCTCCTGGCCCTTGACCTCTTCAACCCACAGCACGATACGACCGTCATCCAACAATAGCGTATCGCCGCGATTCACATCATTGGGTAACTGTTTATAAGTAAGGCCCACTCGCTCTTTATCACCCTCGGTGATGGACATGGCTGCATCAAGGATGAAACGATCACCCTCGGTCAGCAGAACCTTGCCTTCCTTAAAGCGTGCTGTGCGAATTTTTGGTCCTTGCAGATCGGCTAGTACACCGACCTGACGACCATGTGCGCGCGCACGATCACGTACCTGCTCGGCACGGTTTATATGATCTTCAGCTGAACCATGAGAGAAGTTGGCGCGCACCACATCCACGCCCGCCTGAATCAGATCATCCAGCACCTTAGGGTCATCGGTTGCCGGCCCAAGGGTGGCAACAATCTTTGTGCGTCTAAACATATAGTTGGCTTAATACCTGAGTAATTGTTGTCTTTATCAAACGGTTGCGACCGACCTCCCGGTCGGTGCACAGCCGCATTTTTAGTTTACTTGGCACGTTCTTCTAAAATCGCAACCGCTGGCAAAACCTTACCCTCTAAAAATTCAAGGAAAGCGCCGCCGCCAGTGGATATGTACGAAACCTTGTCCGCAATGCCATATTTATCTACCGCCGCCAATGTATCACCACCACCAGCGATGGAAAAGGCGGGACTGTCAGCAATTGCCAGGGCCAATGTCTTAGTACCCTCGCCAAACTGATCAAACTCAAACACACCCACGGGGCCGTTCCAGACGATGGTCCCAGCAGTCTTAAGCTTTTCAGCCAGCATCTTGGCAGTCTTTGGGCCGATGTCAAAGATCATGTCATCATCTTCTACATCTTTAACATCCTTAATGGTCGCTACGGCAGTGGGAGAAAACTCCTTACCGCACACCACATCAACAGGGATGGGCACTTCAGCGCCACGGGCAGCCATTTTATCCATGATCTTACGGGCTTCAGCGACTAGATCCGCCTCTGCCAATGACTTGCCGATATTCAGACCCGCCGCCAGCATGAAGGTGTTGGCAATGCCACCACCGACAATCATGCTATCTACCTTGTCCGCCATAGAGTCCAGTATTGTCAATTTGGTTGATACCTTGGAACCGGCAACAATCGCCGCCAGCGGCTGGGCCGGGCTCTTTAGCGCCTTGCCCAACGCATCCAGCTCACCGGCCAGTAGCGGACCGGCACAGGCGATTTTGGCAAACTTGGCAACACCGTGGGTAGAGCCCTGGGCACGATGGGCAGTCCCAAAGGCATCCATTACAAATACATCACAGAGAGCCGCATATTTATGGGCCAACTCGTCACTATTTTTCTTCTCGCCTTTATTAAAGCGAACGTTTTCAAGCAATACCACCTCACCAGCAGCAACTTCAACACCATCAAGATACTCTTTGACCAAACGCACAGGCTTGCCCAGCAGGGTACCAAGATGCTCAGCCACTGGTTTCATAGAGTCTTCTTCGCTGTAAATACCCTCCTCAGGCCGACCGAGATGGGACATCACCATCACCTTGGCGCCGGCCTGCATGGCCGCTTTAATGGTAGGCATGGTGGCGCGGATGCGGGCGTCACTGGTGACCTTGCCATCCTTCACGGGCACGTTTAAATCAGCACGGATCAATACACGCTTACCAGCCAGGTCAAGGTCACTCATCTTGATTACAGACATGGGGGATAACTCCTGATGTTTTTGAAAGAAATTTGGCGAAAGTTATCTCTCGGCAAATCACTCTCTTCATTGTAAGAGCAGGACATGGGATAGATACCCATGCCCTGCAATCGCACTACATATATGAACTAATGGGTAGCAACGTGACGAACGAAACGCATCATGTTGCAGGTGTAGCCGTACTCATTATCGTACCAGGCAACCAGTTTGACAAAAGTGCCATCCAGCGCAATGCCAGCTTCGGCATCAAAAATGGAAGAGCAGCTATGACCGCGGAAGTCAGTGGAGACAACCTTCTCATCGGTATACCCCAGCGTATCCTTCATTGAACCCTCGGAGGCAGCTTTCATCGCAGCGCAGATCTCTTCATATGACGCAGAGTTATTCAGCTCAACAGTCAGATCAACAACAGAGACGTCTGAGGTCGGCACTCGGAAAGCCATACCGGTTAATTTACCCTTCAGCTCAGGCAGAACAACACCCACAGCCTTGGCAGCGCCTGTTGAAGAGGGAATTATGTTTTCCAGGATACCGCGACCACCACGCCAATCTTTCTGCGAAGGGCCATCAACAGTTTTCTGGGTAGCTGTCGCTGCGTGAACAGTTGTCATCAAACCACGTTTGATACCAAATTTATCATTCAGCACCTTGGCAATAGGGGCCAGGCAGTTGGTGGTGCAAGAGGCGGCAGAGACAATAGCCTCACCCTTATAAGTGTCGTGATTAACGCCATATACAAACATCGGGGTAGCATCTTTCGAAGGGGCGCTCTGCACCACCTTCTTGGCACCCGCTTTGATATGCGCCTGGCAGCTCTCTTCGGTCAGGAAGAAACCAGTACACTCAACAACGAGATCAGCGCCCACTTCGCCCCACTTCAAGTTGGCAGGATCACGCTCGGCAGTCAGACGAATCTTTTTGCCATTAACGATCAGCATGCCGTTGTCTACAGAAACATCGCCGTCAAAACGGCCATGTACAGAGTCATATTTAAGCATGTATGCCAGATAATCCGCATCCAGCAAGTCGTTGATTGCAACGATCTCGATGTCTTTGAACTCCTGCGCAACCGCGCGGAACACCATACGACCGATACGGCCAAAACCATTAATGCCGATTTTTATTGCCATTTTTAACTCCTGAAGTTTATCAGGCCCACCTAACGGTGGGACTGACTTAAGGTTGAATAATATTTATTTGCCCAGAACCTTGTTTGCAGTTGCAACAACGTTCTCTACGGTGAAGCCAAACTGTTTAAACAGCTCACCAGCGGGCGCGGACTCACCGAAGCTCTTCATCGCCACGATGCCTCCTTCCAGACCAACGTATTTATACCAGGATTCAGCTACACCCGCTTCAACGGCAACACGCTTAACGCCGGGAATCAGGACAGAGTCTTTGTACGCCTGGTCCTGGGTGTCATATGCACAGGTGGAGGGCATGGAGACAACGCGGACCTTCACATCCATCGCTGCCGCTGCACTTACCGCCAAACCAACCTCAGAGCCGGATGCAATAAAGATAATATCTGGTGTGCCGGCACAATCTTTCAGGACATAACCACCCTTCTCGATATTTTTGACCTGCTCAGGAGTACGCTCCATGGGTGTCAGGTTTTGACGTGAGAAGACTAGGGCAGTGGGTGCATTGCTACGCAACATTGCCAATTTCCAGGAGACCGCAGACTCAACGGCGTCACAACCACGCCATGTCTGGAAGTTTGGAATCACACGCATGGTTGCCATCTGCTCAACGGGCTGATGGGTAGGACCATCTTCCCCCAGACCGATAGAGTCGTGGGTGTAGACATAGATAGTGCCAATCTTCATCAGCGCAGACATACGCAGTGCATTACGCATGAACTCCATAAACATAAAGAAGGTTGCGCCGTATATCTTGAAACCGCCATGCAGAACCATACCGTTCATCATGTGGGCCATACCAAACTCACGTACCCCCCAGGAGAGGTAGTTACCGTTGGCATTTTCTCTGTTCACTTTCACGGTACCGGACCAGTTGGTCAGGTTGGAACCTGTCAGGTCAGCAGAACCACCGAACATCTCTGGCAGCAGTGGACCCATTGCTTCGATAGCATTTTGAGATGCTTTACGTGAAGCAATGTTGGGCATATCGACTTGAGTCTTGGCGATGAACTTATCCATGTCAACGACGAAGTTGGCTGGCAGCTCGCCTGCCATACGACGCAGAAACTCAGCGGCCTCCGCAGGAAAGGCGGCACGATAGGCCTCAAACTTCTTGTTCCAGGCCGCTTCATCGGCAGCGCCCTGCTCTTTGTGATCCCAGCCAGCAGCGATATCGGCAGGGATTTCAAAGGGGGCCGCAGTCCAGCCCAATACATCACGGGTAGCCGCAATTTCAGCATCGCCCAATGGTGCACCGTGGCAGTCGTGACTGCCCGCCAGATTTGGCGAACCAAAACCGATAGTAGTACGGGCACAGATCAGAGAGGGCTTGTCAGTAACAGACTTCGCCTCTGCGATAGCCGCATTGAGCGCATCAGCATCGTGGCCGTCAACATCAGGAATTACGTGCCAGTCATAGGATTTGAAGCGGGCAGGCACACCCTTCTCCATCCAGTCACCGATGTGACCATCAATAGAGATGTCGTTATCGTCCCAGAAGGCGATCAGCTTGCCCAGACCCAAAGTACCGGCCATGGCGCAGGACTCATGGGAGAGACCTTCCATCAAACAGCCGTCACCCATGAATACATAGGTGTGGTGATCAACGATCTCGTGGCCAGGCTTATTGAATTGTGCCGCCAAGGTACGCTCGGCGATCGCCATACCCACTGCATTGGTAATACCTTGTCCCAAAGGACCGGTCGTTGTCTCAATACCGGCCGCATAACCGTATTCAGGATGACCCGCGGTTTTGGAGTGCAGCTGACGGAAGTTTTTAATGTCGTCTATAGTCAGGCCAAAACCTGTCAGGTGTAATAGAGAGTAAAGCAGCATTGAACCGTGGCCGTTTGAAAGCACAAAACGGTCACGATCAACCCACTTGGCATTGGTTGGGTTGTACTTCATGTGGCTATTCCACAAAACTTCAGCAATATCGGCCATACCCATGGGCGCACCCGGGTGGCCCGATTTTGCTTTTTGTACCGCATCCATGCTCAAAGCGCGGATTGCATTCGCTAGATCTCTGCGAGAGGGCATAAAACTCTCCTCAAACTCTTGGTGGATTAATAGGTTAAAAAACAAAAGATTACATAAAAAACCAGGGCGTCACCGCCAATCAGGGCGGACGCGAAAGCGGGCAATGTTATCACATTTTGCCACTATTCAACATCATCGAACCACCCCCCCCCTCGATCACTAGCAGTTTTATACTGTGTCGCACAAATCTCTCGCTCCCCAGTGGATATGACAGAATCGTTTTACCAAAACAGCCAATAGCTATACTATATGCAGTCTATAATTTCCGGATAAAAATCAACTTACTGCTATTCATGGGGTACATCACATAATGTCAAACCGTCACCTTTTCACCTCTGAGTCGGTCTCCGAAGGACATCCGGACAAAGTTGCCGACCAGATCTCTGATGCCATTCTGGACGCCATTCTGGAGCAAGATAAAACGGCCCGTGTCGCCTGTGAGACACTGGTCAAGACCGGCATGGTGATTGTTGCCGGAGAGGTGACTACCTCCGCCTGGGTCGACATTGAGGCGCTGGTGCGCGATACCGTCAAAGAGATCGGCTACAACAGCTCCGATATGGGCTTTGACTGGGAGTCCTGTGCCGTGCTCAACGCCATCGGCAAACAGTCCCCCGATATCGCCATGGGGGTTGATGAGAGTGCCGACCACGAACAGGGTGCTGGCGACCAGGGGCTGATGTTTGGTTACGCCACTAACGAAACCGACGTACTGATGCCCGCTCCAATCACCTACGCCCACCGGCTGGTGCAGCGCCAGGCCGAAGTACGCAAGAACGGCACCCTGTCGTGGCTGCGTCCCGATGCCAAGAGTCAGGTGACTTTTGTGTATGAAGATGGCAAACCTGTCGCCATTGATGCCGTGGTGCTCTCCACCCAGCACAGCCCTGATATCTCACAGAAGGCGCTGCAAGAGGCGGTGATGGATGAGATCATCAAACACGTGCTGCCCGCCGAACTGCTCTCCAGCAAGACCCGCTACTTTATCAATCCGACCGGCCGCTTTGTAATCGGTGGCCCGGTAGGTGACTGTGGCCTAACCGGCCGCAAGATCATTGTGGATACCTACGGCGGCATGGCGCGTCACGGTGGCGGCGCCTTCTCCGGCAAGGATCCCTCAAAGGTTGACCGCTCTGCCGCTTATGCGGGCCGTTATGTCGCCAAGAACATTGTTGCCGCTGGTCTGGCTGATCGCTGCGAAATCCAGGTTTCTTACGCCATCGGTGTAGCCGAACCAACTTCTATTTCTGTTGAGACCTTTGGCACCGGCAAGATCGATGACGCCCGCATCACCGAATTGGTGCGCGAACATTTCGATCTGCGCCCCAAAGGTCTGGTCACCATGCTTGACCTGCTGCGTCCAATCTATAAGGCAACGGCGGCGTATGGCCACTTTGGCCGTGAAGAGCCACAGTTCACCTGGGAGAAGACCGACAAGGCTGACGCCCTGCGTGCCGCCGCCGGCATTTAACAACTTGCGTTACGCTATTTACTAAATTCAAAGCCCTGCAGATGGGGCACTCCCCGCACTTCGAGGGGCGCTGCGACAGAGCCAGAACAGAGGCGCTGCCAGGCTCGAAGTACGGGTCATCTGATGATCAACGGCGCTCAATACTCTACTGTTACTATTTGGAGGATTGACAATGAACGCTGTTACTGACGGATTTACCGACTATAAGGTTGCCGACATCTCCCTCGCCTCATGGGGCCGCAAGGAGATGAATATTGCCGAAACTGAAATGCCAGGCC
>CAMTXZ010000096.1:0-2659 GCA_947085765.1 uncultured Chromatiaceae bacterium
GAGCGAAAAGTTTTTACGATGTTCGTCGGCGGCCACCAGCTGCAATACCGCCTCCGCCTGGCTGATTGCATCCAGCTTGAGCACTTGGGTATCGTTGTTGAAAAGGAAAAATAGCCCGTGGGAGGAGACGGTATCGTAGAGCCCGACAAAACAGATGTCGACTTGATAGGTTTTATACTCCTTCACCTCCAGTCGCGCCTGCAACGGCTGGCTGCCAAGCAGTGCCTCGTGAATCATGTTACGGGCCACGGCAGCACCACGGCTGAAACCAAACAGATCGACGGTCAGCAGGTCGATGACAATCTCTTTATCCCTTTTGTATGCTGCTTTAAGTGCCGCCACGATCTTATCGACGATTTTAGTCAGCCCCCGCTGCACCTTGCTGCGTATGCCCGCCTCACCCACGCCGATGCCATACCCCAGAGTTCGGTCGGCCTCATCATCAATCGTGCCTGGCCCTTCGACGTAGACGGAGAGGGTGTGGTGGTAGCCGGGGGTCGGTTCACCGAGGATGTAGGTCTCCATTCTGGCGATGTTGGTGAAGTCGTTTTCGTAACTATCTTTTTTCTTTTTGAGTACTTGATAAGCCTCGGCGTTATCAAGGCGGCTTTGGGTATTGGTGCGGTTGTTACTGGTACCGTCGTTATAGACGTGTATCCGAATATTGAGATGTATTTTGCCATCCTTTTTATCCACCACCTCAACCGGAGGGGTATAGACACCTTCGAGTATCTGGGTCACTGCTTTTCTCCTGGGGTTGAGGGGGGCGTTGCGGCAGTGTAGCTATTCGGGTGGCGATAGGCTAGTCGTTCCCCGGCGTTTATATGAGCATTTTTTGATCTTGTGGTGAAGGCGGGGTATGGGCTGGTTAAATAAACAATATCAACCTCTTGGTGAGATCAAGGCGGCGTAGTCGGTGTTGGTAAACGACCCACGCGTTTGTGTAATTTGTTGTATCAAGGCTGTTTTTCATCTTGGGGGGTGGGTGGCGATAGCGGGGCGTAGCTGCTTTGGCGGTGTGTTGCCAGAAATGGTATGCTTTGCCCCCTTCTCCCCGCGTTAGACCTGAGTTTTTATGGCCCAGAAACTGTTTATCAAAACCTTCGGTTGTCAGATGAACGAGTACGACTCCTCCAAGATGGCGGATCTGCTCAATGAGTCCCATGGTCTGGAGTTGACCACAGAGGCCGAGCTGGCCGATGTGCTGCTGCTCAATACCTGCTCGGTGCGTGAGAAGGCGCAGGAGAAGGTCTTCTCGCAGTTGGGGCGGTGGCGTGAGTGGAAGAAGAAGCGGCCCAATCTGGTGATCGGTGTGGGGGGTTGTGTCGCCAGTCAGGAAGGTGAGGCGATTCGCATCCGCGCCCCGTATGTTGATGTGATCTTTGGCCCGCAGACCCTGCATCGCCTGCCGCAGATGATCCGTGATGCGCGGCTTAAACGCGCGCCGGTGATCGACATCTCTTTCCCGGAGATCGAAAAGTTTGATCGCCTGCCGGAGCCACGTGCCGATGGCCCGATGGCCTATGTCTCGATCATGGAGGGGTGCTCTAAATATTGCACCTTCTGTGTGGTCCCCTACACCCGTGGCGAAGAGATCAACCGGCCGTTTGATGATGTGCTGGCCGAGGTGGCCAAGCTGGCGGCCCAAGGGGTGCGCGAGGTCAATCTGCTGGGACAGAACGTTAACGCCTATCGCGGTGTGATGCACGACGGCGAGATCGCTGACCTTGGTCTGTTGATCCACTACGTTGCCGCCATTGAGGGTATTGAGCGCATCCGTTTTACCACCTCCCACCCGATTGAGATGAACGACAGTCTGATCCGCGCCTATGCCGAGGTGCCCGAGCTGGTGAGCCACCTGCACCTGCCGGTACAGAGCGGCTCGGACCGGGTATTGGCGATGATGAAACGTGGCCATACGGCGCTGGAGTACAAGGCGATCATCCGCCGCCTGCGCGAGGTGCGCCCCGATATCGCCATGTCCTCTGACTTTATTATCGGCTTCCCCGGTGAGACCGAGGCCGACTTTGAGGCCACCATGCAGCTGATTGAGGATGTTGGTTATGACCGCTCTTACAGCTTTATCTATAGCCAACGCCCGGGCACTCCGGCGGCGGCCATGCCGGACGATGTGCCGCTGGCAGTGAAACAGGCCCGTCTTGCGCGTCTCCAGGCGCGTATCAATGAGATGACGATGGCCATCAGCGAACAGATGGTGGGTACTTTGCAACGGATACTGGTGGAGCGCCCCTCGACCCGTGATGTATCAGAATTGGCAGGGCGCACCGAGAATAGCCGGGTGGTCAACTTTAGTTGCCAGGGCAGAGATACCGCCAGGATGATTGGCCAGTTTGTGACCGTGCGCATCGTGGAGGCCCAGCCCAACTCCCTGCGTGGAGAACTTGTTGAATAAAACCAATGGGTTAATCTCTTTGCCCCGAGCCACTGCTAGTCTTTGGCGGCAGATTGTGTTTCAATTTCAGCCACTCCATACTGACGTACAGCCACATTGAACGCTCAACCAACAACTTCCGACTTTATTCTCGAACCCGCCGACAACCAGCGTCTGGCTAATCTCTGTGGTCAGTTTGATGACCATCTGCGGTTAATAGAGCTGCGTTTAGGGGTTGAAATCAATAACCGCGCCAACGTCTTTCGC
>CAMTXZ010000097.1:0-8079 GCA_947085765.1 uncultured Chromatiaceae bacterium
ACGACGAAGGGAGGGCGTATCGATAGAACACTAAAAACGCATCAGCCGTTGATGATATTCAAACGAGGCAACTGATCTCGGGGCAGCGCACGGACATTTACCTGAAAAACAGCTGTTTTTAGCTTGGCTCAAGCCATAAAAGCAAGAAGGTACGCCGGTAAAAACCAGACTTACTGCCCAACAGGGGTATTAAAAACCGCCAAATGGTTTAGACATCCCCGGCACTCCACAATACAATCCCCTATATATCAGGCAGCCGTACCGACACGGCTTAGTCCAACAGACATTTATACGCCATGCGCGGCACAGCGTATAAATGCTTAGACGTTATCGGTAAAAAAATCCATATATTCCAGCCCTTCGGATCCCGATGCAACGCCTAGGGTGAGGAAGTCCAGCTCCTTGATGGGTTCATCCAGCTCCTCCAGCCACTCTTCATCCGGTTCTAACTCCATTGCCCCCAGTTTATGCCAGATGGCCATCTCGACGGTTTCAAAGGTACCGTCGGGGTACTGTATTTGAATGTTGTCATGATCGATATCGGTGACACGAAACACTTCGGCATCGGCCAATCGATACCATTGATGGAATTTTGGCGGAATTGGCGAATACATACAGCTCTCCTTCATGCCAGACGGTTGGCTTATATCCGCATTTATGATTGAAAATAAAAGCGCTGGCCACTGTGCCGGGTACTGCGGATATCCCGGCGCGCCATTGCTGTTTTCGTCATTATTTATATCGACTTTGTGCATGGCCTTCTTGAATTATTTTCGCGGTAAAAAACTAGTAGGCGTGATGGTGTAAATGTATTTATACTTAGAAACAGAAGAGTTTTTCCCCTGCTAGGTATTAGCCATTTCACCCAGGCTTGAGCAGGGAGGGTAAACCGGGTGAAAAGCAAAAACCAAGGAGAACTATATGAAACTACCGCTGCAAATTACCTCCCGCAACGTCTCTCTTTCTGAAGCAGCAGAGCAGACTATTCGTGAAAAAGCAGCGAAGCTGGATCAGCTCTGTGACTGCATAATGGGGTGTCGTGTTCTTGTCGAAGCTCCCCATCGTCACCAAAACCATGGAAATCAGTACAACGTCGTTATTGACATCACTGTTCCCGGTTCTGAGATTGTGATCAAGCGTGAAGAGAATGAAGACCTCTATGTTGCTATACGTGATGCCTTTGAGGCAGCTAAGCGCAAGATTAAGGAGTATTCTGATCGTCAGAAGGATGTAAAGGGTTCAGAGGGGATTCCATTGGTCGACCTAGAGCCAACGCCTGAGTAAGCGTAGTTTAATAGTGATTCTGTGCCGGGAAGGCTTCCCGGCACAGAGCCTTAAAACGTATCTATAAAGAACACCTCATCCAGAGAGAGCTGTCCCGCACGGGGGTAGGGTTCTTTCAGTTGTTTGCCAATAGCCAGCATTAGGCAGATGCCGTGATCCTTAGGCAACTTCAGCAAATCTGCTACTTCGTTATATTTGAAGCCTAGCATTGGGCATGAGTCATAACCCATTTCCCGCGCCTTTAACATTAGCGTCATTGCCGCCATCGAGGCTGAACGAACCGCCTCGTCATGTTCGGCTTGCATACTCTTGCCATAGTAGCTCATGTTTCTGAGCATCGCCTGGGCAACATCTTCGGGGGCGTTACGCCAGTAACGTTCTGGGTTTTTTTGCCAGGCCTTCATGTCCATGCAGATAAACAGTAGTAGTGAGGCATCGGTTACTTGAGGCTGATCCCACGACAAGGTGCGCAACTGTTGACGCAGCCCTCTGTCCCGTGCCCAGACAAACCGCCAGTGCTGAATGTTGAAGGCAGTAGGAGAGAGCATGGCAGCTCTGATTAGCGCTTCAATTTCAGCGTCGGCGATTTCATGTTCGGGGTCAAAATGCTCGATTGAGCGGCGGGTCTCGATGGCTTGGCTAACCTTCACAACACTATTACCTATGACTTTATAAGCGGGGCATTTTAGCAAAGATCGAGGCAGGCATGAGCCTGAGTGAAGAGATGCTGCAATAGGCAGCAGCACCTCTATGGCAGGTGCAGCTGTTAGGAGTCGGTGAGACTGGCAGCCATCTGTATTTTGCTGTCAGCCCTCATGAGCCACTGTTTGATTCTGTTGGCGTCACCAAATTTTGAGTACTTGCCTTGGGAGTTCAGCAGAATCACGGCTAATGGACGGTCATTGATAATGGTGTGCATTACCAGGCAGTAACCGGCGGATATGATGTAACCGGTCTTGCTCAAATTCACATCCCACTCCTTGTCTCGTACCAGGGCATTGGTGTTTCTGAACTCAATTTTGCGGTTACGGCGCTTATCAACAACATAATCGGTGCCATTGGTGGACATGGCACTGATTTGAGCATACTCATTGGCAGCGATGATGAGTTTGACCAAGTCGGCGGCGGTGGAGACATTTTCATCATGCAAGCCGGTAGAGTCGACATAATGAGTGCTTTTTAATCCCAATGTGCGGGCCTTGTTGTTCATCATCTTAATAAAGGCCGCCGTACCACCTGGATAGGTGCGAGCCAGGGCGGAAGCTGCACGGTTTTCACTGGCGGCCAGGGCGAGCAGAAGCATGTCATGACGAGTGAGTCTGGTTCCTACCGGTAGCTTGGAGCGAGAGTGGCGGAGTCTGTCAACATCATCGTTGGTGACGGTGAGCACCTCATCCGGTGGCAGTTTTGCGTCCAGTATCACAATAGCTGTCATGAGCTTGGTGAGTGAGGCGATCGGACGGACCATGTCAGGCAACCGCTCTAGCAGGACCTCGCCACTGGTCGGATCGTAGACCACAATCGAGCTGGATTTCAGCCCCAGTTGTGCGGCACTGGTCGAGTGGATGGGGTGCTGTTCGATATTGGCTTGCGGGGCTATGTGGACGATCTGCTCAGCCGCAATCGTTGTCATGGGCGCGACGAGCATCAATGATGCCCATAGGCCCGCTGGTAAAAAATATCGGCTCTTTTTGTACACGTATATCAATCCTTCAGCAAATAGCTTTCTAAGAGAGTTTGTTGGGAGCATGGTGTTTGCTGTGACCACCAGACACTATCCCAATTTATTTCACAGGTATAGTGTTATCGGTCGGAATCTTAATAAAAACAGGGGGGTACCATCACAAAACAATTCTGTTTTTGTCGTGATATGGAGTCATGTTGTTCTCTTGCCACGGCTTGTCGTATTTTAGCTTCCCGCTCATGTGGTAGGTGGGGGGTAAAACGGCGAATGACAAATATACTTTGGGTATTGTCGGGCTGAAGCAGAGGTAACGCGGAATATATACGAGATTCCTCTCCATGACGAGGATCAAAGAGATGCTCGGTCTCTGTAGGATTTGGTTATGACGTAAGGAACTCTATTATCTAATCAGTAGTGGCATGGTGTGCCGTGCTAGTTGCCCCGTCTACTTTTGGGTGGCTGAGAGGTGGTGATCAGTTATGGAGATTGGGCGGTTTCAATGACCAAGTGAAATGGCTTGGCATCGCTTTTTCCTTCTAGTCAGAGTGGACATTGCCATGTATACTCCGCCCGTGTTTATTTACCCTGCGGTCTTTCTTTTGGTGGGCAGCAGTGGCCTGGCACTATTTCAATAAAAATCCCCCATGCCTGGGTGGCGAAATTGGTAGACGCAAGGGACTTAAAATCCCTCGAGGGGTGACCCTCGTACCGGTTCGATTCCGGTCCTAGGCACCAAATCATCAAGTGGTTGCAGCCATCTTTGAGCTTGCGTTAGTCCAGTTCCCGCATAGATCTGCCTGACTTTTCCACTTGTGTCTCTCTAAAAACGGCCAATATCACAATAACTGCAAAGAACAGTGACGCGCCGACTGTGCCAAGATCCACGCCGCCTTTTTCCAGTGGTTTGGTGAGCCAGTCGCCAAATGTTGCACCGAAGGGCAGGGTTAAAAAAAACGCTAACCAGAACAGTAGAGTTCCGGAGATTTTGGTGAAATAGTGCAGCAGGGTGATCAAAACCAACGATCCAGTGAATAGTAGGGTTCCCCCCGCAAACCCAATGGCTAACTGATCCGCCACAAAGTCACCAGCGGCCGTTCCCAGGGTATTGGCGATCAAGAATGCCAGCCAGTAAAAAATCTCAGAGGTGGCGCTGGTGATGTTTTCGACATTGATCGATTTTTCCCGCAGATACCACAGCAGCAGGACAAACAGCAGCAGGGCGATCAATAAGCCAGAACCCATGGCATACCCTAGTCCCAGTGTCCGGTCGATATAATCAGAGATGGCTGTGCCGACGATGGCGGTGGACGTAAAGGTCAACCAGTAGGTTACCGGCTCATATCTTTTTATCGCCAGCTTGATCCCAAGCAGTGCCACAAACAGCCCCATAAACAGGAGAATGGTGTAGCCGTAACCCAGCTCATAGGTCATGGAGAACATGTCTGCGCCTGTCTCTCCCAGCGTGGTTGAGGCGATTTTTATCACCCAGTAGAGCAGGATGATGTGTGGAACACGATTTATCAGATTTTGTCTCATATTCATAATGGCGCCACCCGTTAGTCTGTCTGGTCAGAGGCTGCTGGAGCATCTGCACCGGTAATGGTCAGGTATGAGACCAATCCTATAATTGCCACCAGAAATATGGCGCTTGTGCCCACCGTTCCTAACCCCAGTCCGCCGTTGGTGGCGGGTTGTGACAGGTAGTCACCGATAGAGGCGCCCAATGGCCGAGTAATGATGTAGGCCAGCCAGAAGGCAAGAACCCCATTGAGTTTTAAAGCATAGAAACCGGTTGTGACTAGGGCGATCATTGCGCCAAAGATCAATGCCGAAAGGGCATATCCCAAGCCGACAGATTCGGCCATCAGATCACCCGCTGCGGTACCCAGGGCAAAGGTGATCAGGATGGCAGCCCAGTAATGCAGTTCGCGTCTGACGGTGTAGATGCTGTGGATCGAAAGCGAACCTTCCGTTTTGAACCAGCGCCAGAATGTCACTATCAGAGCGACGCCGAAGGCGATGGTGGAAGCTATTAGTGGAACTCCAAGATTGTCCGTCAGATTATCCGTAATTAGCGTACCGACAATACTGACCAGCACTACCGTCATCCAGTAGAGCCACGGTGTATATCTTTTCGACTTGATCTGGGCATAGAGAAAACCGATTAATATCACTCCCATCAGCAGTGAGGTGGTTGGCAGACCGACCTTCAGGCTAAAGATCAGAAAGTCGGCCCCGGTTTCACCGATAGTGGTGGCGAGGATTTTGATGATCCAGAAGAAAAGAGTGATGACGATGGGGACTTTAATCAGCATCAGGTTATCATTTGCTGCTTTCATGAGCCGCACTCCATATTGGGTTGTTAGTGAAGTAACTTGTTGGAATAGTAGTGAGGGTACGGGCCGATACTTAGCCTGCACTTAGGGGCGATTACTTTAGGCGTTCAGCATGCTTATTTGGCAGAGCGAAGCAGGGGAGAGGTATTGAGGTGGCCGATATTCCCGGCCATAAACAGGGTGTGGCCGGGGGCTGTGCACCATATTATTGGCGGTCAGGCGTGATTGAATAGATCTCCGTATTTATCTTTGTCTTGTGGGGTGAGCGTGATAATCGGTAGACACGCTAACCAATCAATCCATGCAGGGCGGCGATCTCTTCTGGCCAGCGCTGTTCATCGGGGCCGTACTGGCTGTAGAGCGCGTAGGTGAGGCGTTCGAAACCGACGCCGATGCAGCCGGAGTGTACGTGGTCGCCATTGGCGCCCTGGATGTCGAAGTTTTTGCCGTAGTAATCTTCGTGTAGGTTGATGGAGCCGATAGCGATGTAGCGGTCGCAGAACGGTAGTCGTGCCAGTAGTTCGTATTTGATGCGATGTTTGTATTGATAGACGTTTTTGTACATCGATTCATTAGAGAAGAAGGGATCGTTGGCGGTCTCCACCTTGCAGTCGATGCCAGCAGGATTATGAGATCGTCGATCAGGCGCTGGCGGGTGTGCAACACAAACTCGCTGTCACCAACAAAGACGATGTCGCGTACGGAGAAGGTGGTTAGGCGGTCGAGGCTGTCGATGTTGGAGCGTTCGTTGCGGAAGACTTTGTTGTAGGTGGTATAGATTTTGTTCTCGACCGACTGGCGATTGCGTAATGTGTAGTAACAGCAGCCGTAGACCATGGGGGCGAGGCCGTAGGCAGCAGGCTCCATGTTTTCATCCAGGTCGATGCGCTCGAAGTCATTTGTCTTTTTATACTTGTCTGCAACCTCTAACCGTGTGGCGTGGTTCCCCTGCGGTGTGGCGGTGTGGCGGTGAGGATGATCTGATGTGGGTAGTCGGAAAAATAGTTGATGCTCTTGAGCATCTCTATTGGCCAGAGCACCGGGAACTCCTGCTCGATGGCGTTGTACTTCTGCGCTAGCCCCATTACCTGATTCTGAAAGCTTTTGCAGACCTTGAGGAAGTTACCCTGTAGCCCATAACAGCCGGGGGCGATGCGCATGACATCACCACGTGTTTCCAGTACCTGTTGCGGATTCTGCTGATAAAGATTGTCGAGGCGCTGTTCGAAGAGCATGTTTTTATCAACGCTGCGGGCGATGAAGAGCAGGTTCTTGATCACCTTCTCAAACTGTTGCTGTGTGACACTCTCTTCAAACTTGACCATGATGGCACTGCCATCAAACTGGATGGACTCGGTTTTGAAGAGTCGTTGCAGTGACTCTTCAGCAAACTCTTTTGCCGCCGCGTCGGGCTGCCAGTTGAACGCATATTTTATAGGCATCTCTGTTCTCGCCAGTTATTAAGTGAGGTCACTGCTGCGGCTACAGGCCGAAGAGTGAGCCGAAAAAATTCATCCGCTGTTCCAGTGTCGCTACTGCGCCTACATCCCAGATGCGGATGAGGCCAAAGAAGAGCCAGACCCCGGCGATGCGGCGCAGGGTGCGCAGCATGGGAAAGGCGCTTGGCACTATCGGTTTGCCACGTCGCGCCTGTTCGCGCAACATCGAGATGTAGACCCCCAACCCAAGCATGAAGGTATAGAACAGGTAGGGTTCGATGCGTGTCGCCAGACCATTGCCGCTCCAGAACGAGGCCTCGCCCCATGCCAGCCACATGATGGTGTGGCAGTAGAAGTTGCCGATGAAGGCGGCTGCCATCACGGCAGCAAACATGCGCAGCCGTGGCGATTTTTTGAAGTAACTGAGGAATGTTGGATAGAAGAAAAAGTCGACCAGCAGCTCCTTGAAGTAGTAATAGAAACGGTTCCAGAAGTCGACAATCGACTGCGCCAGCAGCGGTTTGTAGGTATTGCGAAAGACGTTGAAGCCAAACAGGCGCAGTGTGCCGATCACAAAGTGGCCAAACAGCGCCAGCCCCAACGTGGCGTAGACTAAGTCGGCGAAGATTCCCGCCCACGCCTGGTGGAGCGGCAGCGTCTGGCCGTTGATCATCTGGCCCAGGCTATAGAGCAGTGGGCCGGAGTCGCCCTGATCGGCGTAAAGGGTTACATCCATCAGCCAACGCGTGCCGCTCCAGAGCCACGCCAGTACCAACAGCTTTAGCCCGGCCAGGCGTGAGCGTGTGAGTTGTGCCTGATCAATTGCCTAGCGTGAAGCAAGATAGTCGTGCCCCTTGCCATATGGGACATTGCTGCCATCCCAGAGTGGCAGAAAATAGTAGAGGTGATCGCCAAAGCCATTAAGCTTGTTATGACGGCGTCGTGCCGAGAGCATCAGATAGCCGGTGCGCCAGACAAAAAATGGCAGCAGAGCCACAAACAGCAGCGCCATCGGCCAGATGTTGGGGTAGTGTTCTTTCAGGGGTGGCACGGTCAGCAGAGCGGCCACCACGATCAGGTGCAGGGTGATGATTGGATGTTTTTGTACTGGTCCGGGCAGAGCAGTGGCGGCCTGCGTGATAGACCCCATAGAGCAAGAGAAAAATGGCAGCCATGCCACCGCCCAGTACACTCCACTCTGTGATGCCGTGTGATTGCAGCATGTCGAGCAGATACCAGAGCGAGCCGAGGCCAAGGATCTGTTTAACCCGCTCGGGCCAGATTAGCGCCGCCGCCAGAAACAGCGGCACGGCCTGGAGCAGGCTGCTCTGCCACA
>CAMTXZ010000098.1:0-2406 GCA_947085765.1 uncultured Chromatiaceae bacterium
TATCCCCTTGCCAACGCCCCCTGGTGGCGATGAGTCGTCTGTGGGCGATCCTAAATGGCAGATGATCTACCCCGAAAGAAAGTCGTGTCAGCCAACCCCCTATTACCCCTCCGGTGCGCTGACCGATTTTATGGAACCCAACATTCATGGCAGCTACGCCTGGAACTATTACCAGACCTATACCTGTTGCTCGAATACACGCGGTCAATTTCTCTTCTCTATCGATTTTCCGCCGCTGTGCATCACGCTGGGTGAGGTGAGGGATAGCGCTGACGAACGTGCCGCAGAAGAAGCAGCAGCGGCAGCAATAAAATGAACATCACCCAGAACATCGTCCAGAGTTATCAAGGATATGATCATGAATAAGATCGTCGGCAAAAATAGACATGAAAAACCCACAAAAATTAAGCGGGCCGTGGCGGTGATACTCATGGCCAGTTGCTCAACTCTGGCAACAACGGCATCAGCGGCCGCTAGAAATGCCTCGCAGGTACCGGCCGAGATCAGCGGCCTTTATTACCATCTGGGGGGCGGGCGCTACCTGCCGCCACCCGGCTCCAATATGTCTTCGTTCAACATCAGCTCCCGATACAGGGTCGGGCTGGGATATTCCTGCGGAGAGTTCAATTTTCAGGACAATCTGGCGACGATGGTCAACCAGATGACAAACAAGGTGCGACAGATCCCCAGTCAGATGACCACCGCCGCTGGTGCGGCGGTCGCTGGACTGCCGGGCTACCTGATCCAAAAGGCCAATCCAACGCTCTACAACATTATTACCAAAACATTGGATGAGACCGCCACTCTGTTCAACTTGAGTTTTCAATCGTGCCAACAGATTGAACGTGAGCTGCGGCGTAGCCCTGACTCCAATCCCTATCAGAGTTTTATGCAAGCCTCCGTCGCCGACCGCTGGACGATCGGCGCGGGCGCTGGTGAGATGGCGGCGGATGTTGATCAGGCCATCAAAGATAACCCCCGTGATCCGATCAAATGGTTGGGCGATAACCTCTATGGCACCTCTGCCAATCCGCTGCAGATCAACCGCGATATCGTGGTGGCAGGCTATAACATCATGCTGGGCCGTACTGGTGACGTTTCAGTCACCACCGCGCCCACGGGCGCAATGGCCAATCAGCCCATCGCCAAAATCTGGCCCAACCCCAATGCCGCCGGACGCTGGGCGCAGGAGGTGTTGGGGGATACCAAAGTTGTCCTTGTTGATAATTTGGTGGAACCAGAAACCATTGCCGGCAAGGGATTGAGACCGCAGGTCGAACTGCTCGAAGAAAAAATCTACACAGCGTTAAAAACAGCCCTAAACAAGGATGATTACGCCGACTTGAACGAGTACACCTCGACACGCATCTCATCAAGCATTGTCGAATCACTGCGTGCCATGCCGGCAGGGGAGGCGGCCGTGATGATGGACCGTCTCGTCTCTGAGCTGGCAGTGAGCGAGGCCCGTGAACGACTGATGCTAATCAAACAGATGATGCTCACAGGTCTGAAGGCTCCAGATCTGGTCTCCAGCACCGCCGGTGCAACAGCAATTGAGTATATTCGTGGCACCACATTTCCCGACATGGAAAAAGTCACCCAGGAGATCTTCGACGCCCTGGAGCTGAAACAGAAGACAGTCAATCGCACCACCATTAATATCCTTAACCATCGCAGTCAACAGCAGGCGGCGGGCGCGAACAGACGCCCCAACCAGATCGATCCCGGTCCCAGCACGATGAACGGTGCGGTACCGCGTTAAACTAGCAACTCATCTATCTCAACAGGAGTAAGGAAAAATGAAAAAATTACCACTGCTATTCATCACCACACTCATGGCCTCAATGGCCATCCAGGCCGCTGAATCAACAGCTGATATGAAGGTTAATCCGAATGCGGAATACACCTACGCCGAGACGGCGGAATGTATGAACTCGATTGCAATATTCGGTAATGTAACGGGCACGTTGAGCAAAACAATTGGAAATGCTGCCACCGCAATGCTGGGGCGATTGCCGGCGTGTGAGATAGAGAAAATCATCCTTGCAAGTGGAAGCAAAGAATCAATAAAGTTAATTCAAATGCGCAAGCTAGACATCAGTAAACGAGGACAGTAACCGCGATGTCAGCGAAACAGACTCATCATCAACCGGTCAGCACGGACACCGCCAGCTTCCGCCAGGCAGCGTGGCGTAAGGGGCGTACATTGCTGCTGTTTGCCGCCGTGCTCATTGGGTTGTATCTCGTTGGAGTGTTGTTGATGAGTCTGTTGTCGTTGGACCGCCTGCACAGCATTAAACTGGGGTTGCGCACCTTTGGTGAATGGTGGGTCATTGTCAGACTCAGTTTCATCGCTGGGCTGACCTTTTATTGGGTAGAGATCAATGTCTGGCTGTCACAACGCAA
>CAMTXZ010000099.1:0-17822 GCA_947085765.1 uncultured Chromatiaceae bacterium
GGAAAAGAGTCTGTCAAACTCACCATTGGTGAACTCCTTACTGGCGCCAAACACCTCATTCTCAGAATCTAACAGATCAAGCAGGCTGCGCTGCCCGAGGTTAAACTGGCTCCGATAGTTATCTCTGGCGCTCAGGCTCGACTCAAGGCGCTGTCTCAGATAGATCGCCTGAGCATCGGTTGTTTTATAGGCGTTCCAGGATAGCCGCATGCTCTCCACCACCTGCCGACAGGTATGGTTGCGAATCTCTTTAGCCTCATCAATTTGATAAAATGTCTGCGCCCGACGCGCCTTGTCCCTGCCACCGGCATATAAGTTATAGCGCATGCGCACCATGGCGGAGAGAACATTATTCTCACCGGCGATACCAGCAAGGTCCTCATTTCTTGCCGCTTCCAACTCCAGATCCAGCTTCGGTAGATAGGGCGCTTTGGCAGTGCTATGTTGCTCTTTTGCCGCTTCAATATCAGCCGCTGCCGCTTTTAATGTAGGGTGATTATCGACCGCCAGTTTGACCGCCGCCTGCAGTGTTTCTGGTACCTGATCAAAAGGTGCAGAGGGCATAATCAAACTGTTAGGGGCGGCGTTTACCACTCTGTAATAGTTAATTTCAGCCTCGCGCAGATTGCTCTCCTCCGCCATTAAATTAGATTTTGCCAACAGCAAACGACTGCGCGCCTGATCAACGTCGGCCCCGCGACCGACCCCCGCAACACTGCGTGAACCCACCTGCTCGTAGGTTTTTTCGTGACTTTTCAGATTCTCTTGCGCCAGCTTCACCAGCTCCTGACGCCGTAATACCTCAAGATAGACCTCTGTTGTTCGCAAGGCGATCTGCTCTGCCGTTGCAAACATGGTGTAGGCACGTGAATTGGCGCGCTCGGTCTGTCGGCCCACCTCATGGGTAGTGGCGCCACCGGCATAAAGCGGCTGACGCAACGTGGCGCTTAACTCCTGGCGTGTCAGACTGCGCCAATCATAGCCACCAGCACGAGTAAAAGAGTTGTCACTTCTTTCGCGACCTATGCCGGCATTGAGATCAATGGTGGGATAATATCCAGCCTTGGCCTGTCGCACCTCTTTATCAACAGAAATGCGAGTATTGATCTTTTCCAATACATCGGGATTGGTCGACAATGTCTGCCTGACCACTTCTTCCAGCGTTTCAGCGTGGACGGCTGGGATTGCGGCAAGTGCCATCAGAACGATAAGCCTGCTGCGCTTTAAGGTGATCACTAATATTCTCCATTTTTTAATTAAGTCGGATTAGTTTTTTATTAAAACAGTGTCCAGCACGAATAAATTTATTACCAACGGTATCAACCCTAATGCTCGGTAAGTGCACGTTCCTTGATCTTCAGGATAGGCTTAAGCAAGTAGTCCAGCACGGTTTTTTTCCCTGTTTTGATATCAATAACGGCTGTCATTCCAGGGATAATATTTAAAGGTTTATCTCTTGTGCCGAGGTAGCTTTTCTGGGTTCTCACCAGGACACGATAGTTGCTCTCCTGACGCGCGCCATCTTTAGATTGATCAGTGATGGTATCAGCACTGATATGTTCCAGCTGGCCATCCAGGCCACCATAGATAGAGTAGTCGTATGCGCTAATCTTAACCACAACTGCTTGTCCCGGGTGAATAAAGGCAATGTCAGATGGTTTGATCTGGGCCTCAATCAACAAAGAGTCATCGAGGGGTACAATCTCCATCAAGTCCATGCCCGGTTGCACCACACCACCAATCGTATTTATCTTTAGCTGTTTGACGATGCCTTTTACCGGTGAACGAACCAGGGTTCGTGTGACCCGATCCTTTAATCCCAACAGGGTCTCTTTGGTCTCGGCCAGTTCAGCATTGGTCTCGGTTAAATCATCAAGCGCCTTGGTGCGGAAACTGATTTTAACATCTTCCATCTTGCGACTTATTTCGTTCATTGCCGACTCCAGACGGGGAATGCTGAGTGATGCCTCATCCATCTCGCCCTTAATGTCGTTCACAGTCCTCTGCAATCGCAGGATCTCTACCGGTGAGATAGCACCCTGCTGTACCAGCGGTTCCGACATGGTCAACTCTTGTTTGGCAAGGTTATAGCTACCTCTGAGTGTCCCTATGCGCGCACGTAACTCATTCAGCTCTTGTTGTTTTTGGGTCTTTTGCTGCTTAAGGATATCGACTTTATTGGCTACTTCTCTCTGACGTGAGTCATACAGCGCCTGCTGATTTTCTGCTCTCTCTTTATCCTTTTTTGTAACTTGAGAAGCGGCTTCTGAATCACTGGCATTCACCTCAGATGAGAGCCTTTGCACACGCGCCAGCAAGTCCTGGTATTTATGTTCGGTTTCCCGAAAGGTCGAGGCAAAACGAGTATCATCCAGACGCATCAACGGCTGATTCTTTTCTACTACATCGCCCTCCCCGACCAATACCTCAGATAAAATCCCCCCTTCCAGATTCTGGATCACCTGGATTTTGCTGGAGGGAATAACCTTGCCCTGCCCCGTAGCCATCTCATCGAGTGTGGCATTTGCCGCCCAGATCAGCGCAACGATAAAAAACAGGGCCGTTACAATCAAGATCAGATGGTAGCGGAGCCGTACACCAAAGGAGCCGGCCGCAGCCACATCAGAGATAAAATCCAGATCTTCAGGGAGTAATTTTTTCATGACTGGGCGATCCTGACTTTGCCCCGGTTCAAGGCATCAAGTACCTGCTCTTTAGGGCCATCGGCCACAATCGCGCCATTATCAATAACGATGATTCTGCTTACCAGTTTCAGCAGGGAGGCGCGGTGTGTTACCAACATCACCGTTTTGCCCGTAACACAATTTGTCAGACGCCCCTTCAACTGCTCCTCTGTGGTGTTGTCCATGGAGTTGCTTGGCTCATCCATTATCAAAATGGGCGGGTCATGCAACATGGCACGGGCAATCGCCATGCCTTGCCGTTGTCCACCCGACAGTCCCTCTCCCCGCTCCCCAATCTGCAGATCAAAGCCCATAGGGTGTCTGTTTACAAAGTCGGTCACCCCGCCGATTTCAGCGGCACGTAATATGGCGGCATCATCAGCATAGGGCATGCCCAGACAGATGTTTTCCTTCACGTTGCCATAGAACAGCATAACGTCTTGTGGGATGTAGCCGATGTTGCGGCGGATATCGATAGGATCAAGCTGCCGCATATCGGTCCCATCAATCAGGATGGCGCCCGCTGTTGGTTCATAGAGACCCAGGATCAATTTTTCCAGGGTCGACTTACCCGAGCCAACTCGGCCGATGATGGCAACATGTTCACCGGGTGAGATCTTAAATGATACATCCCGTAGCACCTCGACCTCTTGTTCTGGATAACTGAAAGAGACATTTTTAAACTCTATGTCACCCGCAAATGACTCCCGGTGTAAAAAGGTTTTATCCTGGCCGCGTTCAAGTGGCATCTCCATCAGTTTGCTTAAAGTGCCCAATGATGATTTTGCATGATGATATTTTGTCAAAGTGGCAACGACTTGCGACAGCGGCGCCAGCGCCCGGTTGGTCAGCAGCGTACAGGCGACCAGCGCACCCACGGTCAATTCACCCTCCGCGATATAATAAACACCCAGCAACACCACCGCCACAGTCGAGCTTTGCTGTACAAAGGCAGTAAAGTTAGTGGCCGTGGCGGAGAGAAAGCGGATCTTCAGGCTCAACTTGGCGATGGAGCCAACTGCTTGTTCCCACTGCTGCTGCCGTGGCCCTTCCGCCCCCATACTTTTGATGGTTTCAAGTCCGGTCAGCGTCTCAATCAAAGCACCATGTTTCTGTGCAGAGTGTTTATACATGTCATGAATAGTCCTGCCCAGCGGCACCTGAATAATCAGGCTGACAATCACCGCCAACGGCAGCAACAACAGCGGCACCCACGCCAGGTCACCACCAATCATCCAGATGATTAAAATAAACAATACAGCAAAGGGGAGATCAATCAGTGCGGTGAGTGTGGTGGAGGTCAAAAAGTCCCGGACCGTCTCAAACTCCTGCAGGTTATTGGCAAATGCCCCTACCGATGCCGGCCTGGAAGACATTTTGATTCCCAGCATACGTTCATACAGGGTTGCAGAGAGCATGACGTCTGCACGTTTGCTGGCAACATCCAGAAAGTAACCACGCAACGCCCGCATGACAAAGTCAAAGACAAAAACAATCATCACGCCAATCGCCAATACCCAAAGTGTTTCCAACGCCTTGTTGGGTACTACTCGGTCGTAGACATTCATGGTGAACAGCGGGGTGACCAGGGCAAAAATATTGATCAGGATCGAGGCGACAAATACCTCGCTGTAAATTGGCCAGGAATTTTTCAGCGTATCCCAGAACCAGCGGTTAGGACGAACCTGCTGGATGTTATGGGTACGGTTGTCATATTTATAAATGGGTCGTACAAAGATGACATGGCCACTATAAATGGTGGCGAGCTCTTCCTGATCGATCTCTGTAACACCACCACCCGATTCGGGTTGAATGATGCGCAGAGTCCCATCTTCTGTCATGGATTCGAGAATACAGGCCTGTTTGTTTGCCAGTAACAATACTGCTGGCAAAACCAGTGACGAGATATTATCCAGCGAACGTTTGACCAATCGGGCGGATAACCCGGCGCGTTTGGCCGCACGGACAAAAAGCGCAGGTGTCAGCCGGTTGTCCACCAGCGGCAGACCCGCTGTTACAGCCTCAGCGGTACAGGGGCGCTCAAAGATTTTGGCAACAATAGTAAGACAGTCCAATAGCGGATCATCATGGGTCTCCCGCGAGGCAGGGGCATCCCATGACGGAGCCTGTGGATCAGTCACTGGTTGATCAATTGGTTGCTGCATTACTGAAATCCAACGTCCTTGTTTTTTTCGTGGCGGTTAGTGGCTTAACAAAAGTTCTATCAATTCACATGAACAATGGCTTCAGTACCCAACTGATCAATAATCAACCGCACATCTGCACCGGAGGTGACGCCCGTTAAGGTTACGACGTTGGTACCCTGTGCCGTTCCCGTTCCGGCGGGGTTGATAGAGAGCATGCCGGTTGCACCATCAACACGAACGAAGTTATCTATATTCGCCTGTGTCACACCCGTACCGCCCAGCACATCGGCAATATTGAGTTTGTCATTTTCCCCCGCCCAGTTTTTATTGTAATCAGTGATGGTATCAACACCTTCGCCAATATGACGAATAACAAAAACATCATCCCCCGGGCCGCCGGTAAGAATGTCATTGCCACGCCCACCAATCAGAACATCATTTGTGCTACTACCTACCAGGGTATCTGATGCGTCACTGCCAAACAGCACACGAACATCCTGATTGGTTAACACATTACCCTTCACACCCACCACATCATCCGCCAGAATTGTGCCGATTGCTGTGTCCGTGGTGTTATTGACGGTGCCAGAAACAACCTCTTTCACCCGCAGAGAAAATGTCTCGTTCGGTTCAACGCTACTGTCCTCGACCGAATGAATTCTCACCTGCATTTCAGTCTGGCCTGCCGCAAAGGTCACCACCGTACCGTTAGCACCGCTGGCATTTATCCAGGTCGTTGCCCCAGGAGTTCCAGATGTCATGCCGCCACCGGGTGCATAGTCACCGGTGTAATTGGTTGTGTATTTAAAGCCAGTGGCCGAAAAATCCGAACTTGATGCAGTCATGCCGATCGCTTCCAGATTCAGGCTTACCGCCTGCGAACTGGGGTTGGATAATTTCACTGTGAATAACAGATCGTTGCCCTCTGATGCCCACGCATTGTAAATGGTGACGGCCTGGTAGTCTGCACCATCCATTATCAACGCGCTCACCGGAGTGGTAATCGCATGTACCGCTCCCGTTGCATTAGTGGCGCTGGTTATGACTGCGCTAACAGTCTCGTTGCCTTCATAAACGGTATTGTTAATGGTTGGTATTTCAACAAGCACAGTTGTGGTACCAGCGGGTATCGTGACTGTACGTGTGCCGCCACCGGTGTAGTCGCTGCCGGCGGTAGCAGTGTCGCCCGACTGGCCGATAACCAGCGTGACTATCGTATCCACCGCACTCGGCACGGACTGGTGCAGTTCGAACACCACTGGTGCCCCTTCAGCGGCACTGATCGCCACCAGGTAGACCGCTGGAAGTTCAGCCATTTTTGCTGTTGTAGAGGCTGTTGAACCATCAGACTCAGTCGCCGTAACGGTACCTGTCATTGCATTGATCTGGGCGCCGGTGAGTGGCGTTTGCGACAACAGCGTAATAGTGGTGACTACTTCTGAAACCACCAGCACACTGGCGCTGCCATTAGTAACAATGATGGGTGCTCCGTTGGCATCCTTCAAAGTCACACCAGGCGGAAGGTCTGTCAGCTTCACCGCCGACAAGGTTTCGCTGCCATCTTTATCGTTCAGCGCTGCCACAATATTCACAGAGTATTGATAGCCCGTGATAGAGGGCTGAGTCACCTGCACATTATCAAACGCCACACCGTTATCATTATCAAATACATACATGCCGATGGTTTTAATTGCCGGAGCCGATGTTGCGCCGTTCATTACAGAGCCATAGGTATAAGAGATCGCCGGAGTGGTGCCGGGATACTGGGATGTATTGTCGTTCAGATAGACCTTGATCTCTGTCTGACTCACCTGGACCTGCATATTAACGGCGTTCTCTGTGACAAGACCGCCGTACGTACCCAGATACACGGGTGTGCCATTGACCATCTGCACCAGTGTTACCTGATTAGCAGCGCCAGGGTACTGGCCATGCAGACTGCCACCAGGCAGATAAAAGTCGCCCGGATTTTCCCAGCGCGCCATGAAGTAGTTGCTGTCATTGGTATAACCAAAAACGATTCCCACGCCATTGTTTTGCTGGCTTGAATCATAACCAAACAGATCAGCTGAGACTGTGTACTGAGTGGTTGTGCCGTAACCCTTGCTGGCAAGATTAAAAGCCATCATGCCGTAAGCATCATCACTACCGGAAGAGCCATTTTCGTTATAGGTCAGTCTGTCGGTAGCACTGTTAACCTTCCAGAAACTGTTCCACTCACTGTTAGTTGTCTGCCCCTGCCACGCTACGGAGTTAAAGGGAGCCCTTTCATTAGCGGGGGTATTGGGGTTATCAACAAAACTGTTCAGGGCTAACTTGGTTGGACTCCAACCGGCATTGTCATAACCATCGGTGAAGGTCTCTTTCATAATGGTTTGAACAGATGAAACCGGCCCCTTCGCGATCAGATCTAAATTCAATGCAGGCGCATCGGCAACCGGAGTCACATTGATGTTTGCAGTGGCCGTGCTGCTGCCCCCATGGCCGTCATTAATCGTGTAAGTAAAACTTGCGGCGCCACTGTAATTTGCTACTGGGGTAAAGCTAATGGTTCCATCCGCATTGAGCACCACATTGCCGTGTGTCGCCACACCCACCGAGGTAATCGTGAGCGCATCACCATCGCCATCCACATCGTTACCCAGCAAGGCGGCGGGCAAGACAACAAGTTTTGTATCCTCTGCGGTTGAAAGCAGATCATTATTAGCAACCGGCGCATGGTTATCGATAATGGTCCCTATGACAGAGGCAGCAGAGAAGTTCACCACGCCATTGGCATTTGTAGCGGAAGTAATCCTGGCGCTGAATGTCTCGTCACCTTCAACCAGGGTATCAATCAACGTCGGTACTACCACAGCTGCTGCCTTGCTGCCCGCAAGAATAGTCACCGTATAGGTGCTCGCAACGTAATCTACGCCCGCAGTAGCTGCATTACCGCTAGCCGTGAAGACGGTGACAACAACCACTGTGTCACGGCTACTTGCCTTATCGACATTAACTACAAATGAGACGTCACTCCCCTCTCTTCCCTGACTATTGTGAAGCTTACTCAATGTCACGGTGGGTGTGTCAGCGGCATCAGTAATGGTGGCCGTGGCGCTGGCGCCTTGGGTCGGCACGGTCAGTGCGACGGTGCCGGCGCTGGCGCTGGTGATGGTGCCACTGAAGGTTTCATTGCCTTCGAAGATGTCGTCGTTGATGGTCGCGACGTTGAACGTGGCGCTGGTCTGACCGGCGGGAATGGTGACGGTGACGTTGCCGCCGGTGTAGTCGCTGCCGGCGGTGGCGGTGTTGCCGGCCAGGCTGGCGATGTTGACGATGACGCTGGTGGCGACGGTGGCGGGGTTGCTTAAGCTGACGGTGAAGACGACGGGGCTGCCTTCGGCGGCGCTGCCGGCCTCGATGCTGACGGTGGGTTTGTCGGCGTTGTCGTTGATGGTTTCGATGACGGCGTCGGGCACGAAGTTGACCGGGATGCCGCCGCTGCTGGCGTTGCCAATGGCGACGCTGAAGGTTTCATCACCTTCAAAGGTGTCGTCGTTGAGGGTGGCGACGTTGAAGCTGGCGCTTTTCTGGCCGGCGGGGATGGTGACGGTGATCGGGCCACCGCTGTAGTCGCTGCCGGCGGTGGCGCTGCCGTTGCTGGTGTTGAGCGTGACGACAGTGTCGAATTTGGACAGGTTGGAGAGCGTGACGGTGAAGCTGGCCGGGCTGCCTTCGTCGACTTGGCCGTTGTTGTTGGCGCTGAGGACGACGGTGGGTGTGTCGGCGACGTCGGTGATGTTGGCCGGGGTCGGCAGGCTGCTGTAACTGATGGTGCCGGCGCTGTTGCTGACGGAGTCGATGTTGACGCTGAAGGTCTCGGTGCCTTCAAAGAGATCATCGTTGGCGGTGGCGACGGGCACGTTGATGCTGGTCTGACCGGCGGGGATGACGACGGTGATGGTGGTGGCGGTGTAGTCGGCGCCGGGTGTGGCGCTGTCGCCGGGCGCGCCCAGGGTGAGGGTGACGGTGGTGTCGCTGCTCGCGGGGCCGCTGAGTTTGACTTCGATGTTGACCGGTTGGCCCTCTTGCGCTGGGGTGGTGACGATGCTGAGCACGGGGGCGTTGGTGCCGTCGAGGATGACGCCTTGCACGGCGGTGGTGTCGACGGTGATCGGGCCGGTGCTGTTGCTGGCGCTGGTGATGGCGGCGCTGAAGCTTTCATGTCCTTCAAAAATGTTGTCGGTCAGGGTCGGCACGTTGAAGGTGGCGCTGGTCTGGCCGGCCAGAATCGTGACGGTGACGCTGCCGCCGGTGTAGTCAGTGCCGGCGGTGGCGCTGTCGCCGCTGAGGCTGGCGACGTTGACGGTGACGCGGGTGTCGCTGGTCACGGCGTTTGTGAGTGTGACCTGGAAGCTGACGGGGCTGCCTTCGGTGGCTTCGCCGGGGGCGACGACGTTTAGGCTGACCTTGGGTGTATCGGTGGTGTCGATGATCGTGGCGGTGGCGGGTGTGGCATTGATCGCCACCGGGCCATTAGGGTTGGTGGCGCTGCTGATCACTGCACTGAAGGTCTCGGGGGATTCAACAATATCATCCTGTGCCGTCGCGACCGTAAAGCTGGCGCTGGTCTGGCCCGCTGGAAGCTCCACGGTGTAGCTGCCAGCACTATAATCGGCACCGGCTATTGCTGTGTCGGCCGGGCCGCTGGCAACATTGATGGTGACCGTTGTTGCGGCGGTGGCCGGTTGACTCAGGCTGACGGTAAAACTCGCCGGGGTGCCTTCGCTGGTCTGCGCGGTATCGGCGCGCAGGCTGACCGTTACGACATCCAGGATTGTGGTGGTGACGGACTGATCATCCACACTGACCACACCATTGGCGCTGTTTGCCGCCGTGATCGCGGCGCTAAAGGTCTCGCTGCCTTCAAACAGGTTGTCGCTGACCGTGTTGACGACAAAATCCGCTGTGATCTGACCCGCCGGGATCGTCACGGTGTAACTGCCGGCGGCATAATCGGCGCTGGCCGTGGCGCTGTCAGTCGGGCTGCTGTAGAGGTTGACGGTAACCACTGTATCAACGCTGGATGGATTGGTGAGGTGCAGTGTGAAGTTGGCCGGAGCGCCTTCACTTACCTGTGCCAGATTCGGGCCGGTGAGACTGACCACGGGGGTATCGCCGGCGTCGGTGATGGTATTGGTGATTGGCGTGGCATTAAAACTCACCGGACCATTGGGACTGCTGGCTGAGGTGACGGCGGCGCTGAAGGTCTCGGGGCCTTCAAAGGTGGTGTCGTTGAGCGTTGGTACGTTGACCGTGCCGCTGGTCTGACCGGCTGGGATGGTGATTGTATAAATGCCAACCGTGTAATCTGCGCCCTCTGTCGCGGTATTACCCGGACCACTGTAAACATTGATTGTGATGGTGGTGTCGGTTGCGGCCGGGCCGCTGAGCTTGGCGGTCAGTACCACTGGTTGCCCCTCCTCTGCCGGGGTGCTGCTGAGGCTGACGACGGGGGCGGTGCTGCTATCTAATAGTGTGCCGATTTCTGGCGCAGAGTTGATAGCCACTACGCCGTTGCTGTTGCTGGCACTCATTACCTGGGCACTAAATGTCTCGGTGCCTTCAAATATGCCGTCATCGACGCTGTTAACCGTAAAAACAGCCGAGTTCTGGCCTGCCGGGATTGTCACGGTGTAGTTGCCGCCGCTGTAATCCAGGCCTGCTGTGGCGCTGTCCCCTAACAGGCTTGCGACGTTGACTGTTACTACGGTCGCCACACTCGAGGGGTTGCTCAGGTTTACCGCAAAACTGACTGGCGCACCTTCATAGGCACTACTGCCATTGACCTGGCTGATCGATACCGTTGGCGCATCCTGCGCATCGGTGATGCTTGCCGCTACGGGTGTTGGATTAATATTGATAACGCCGTTGACACTGGCGGCATTGGTAATCACTGCGTGTAGGGTCTCGGTCGGTTCAAAGAGTGTGTCATCGATAGTGGGTACGCTGATCAGCGCCGTTGTCTGACCGGCGGGAATAGTCACGGTGTAAAGCCCACCGGTGTAGTCAGTACCTGCACTGGCCGTATCCCCCGGACCACTGTAGAGATTGACCGTCACTGTGGTGGCGGTGCTTGAGGGGTTGCTCAGGCTGACCTCAAAAGTCAGGCTGCCACCCTCGGCTGTCTGCGCGCTATTGACGGCGTTCAGTGTCACTGTCGGTGTGTCCGCGCTGTCGAGGATTGTCGCCTGGACCGGGGTGTTATCCACGGCCACTGTTGTGATGCTGTTTGTGGCGTTGCTGATCTTTGCGCTGAAGGTCTCGCTGCCTTCAAAGATGTTGTCCTGTGTGGTGGGTACGCTGAACGTGGCGCTGGTTGCGCCGGCCGCAATCGTCACGTTATAACCACCCGCCGTGTAATCGACGTTGGCCGTGGCGCTGTCGCCCATCAGACTCGATACATTCACAATCACTGTGGTGGCGGATGCAACCGGCGCACTGAGGTTGACGCTAAAGCTGATCGTGCCGCCTTCCTGCGCCTGACTGAAGTCGACTGCGCTGAGACTCACCGTCGGCGTGGTCGGGGTATCGAGGATGGTGCCCTGCACCGGCGTGGCATCAATCGCCACCGGGCCGTTGGCGTTGCTGGCGCCGGTCACAACCACACTCAGGGTCTCCGCGCCTTCCACCAGCGCGTCTTTAATTGTTTCCACACCAAAGTTGGCGGTGGTCTGGCCGGCGGGAATAGTCACCGTCACCAAGCCGCCAATATAGTCACTGCCCGCCGTGGCGGTGTCCCCCGCCAGACTCGCCACGTTGAGTGTTACCACGGTGTCTGTGGTGGCGGGTTGACTCAGGTTTACCGCAAAATTCAGTGGTGTGCCTTCCATCACCTGAGCGCTGTTGACCGAGACCACAATCACCGTTGGGGTATCGAGAATGGTCGCCGTCACTGGTGTGCTGTTGACACTCAGCGGGCCGTTGGAGTTGCTCGCGCCGGTCACGGCCACACTAAAGGTCTCTGGACCTTCAAACAGGTTGTCTTTAAAGGTGTCGATCGAGACAATCGCGCTGGTCTGACCGGCCGGAATAATCACCGTGACCGGTGTTGCCGCATAATCGTCTCCTGCCGTGGCGCTGTCACCTGTCCGACTTGAGGGGGTCAACGTGATGACGGTATCGGTCAATGAGGGCCGCTCGAGTGATACCACAAACCCTAGTGGCGCCCCCTCATTGGCCTGACTGTCGGTCAGCGGACTGATGACGATGTTGACTACTGAGTCGATGATCGTTGCCACCACCGGAGTAGTATCAATGACAAAAAGCCCCTCCGGGTTGGTGACATTGGTAATCTGGGCGCTGAATGTTTCAGGGTTCTCAAGCACGCCATCCTGTAGTGTTGCGACACTAAAATTCACACTGGTCTGACCTGCGGGGATCGTAACTTTATAGCTGCCACCGTTGTAATCGGTACCTGAACTTGCTGTGTCCGTTGCACTGCTATAGAAGTTGATTGTTACTACAGTATCGACGTTGCTTGGCTGACTGATGCTGATTTGATAGTTAACCAGCTCTCCTTCGCTGCTGCTTGAATCGAGTAGCGAGAGGGATACTCTGCCTAGGGAGGCATAGTTTATGGCATCTTGAGTGCCCCCCACTGTCACGCCACTCTGGCCGATACCAATCGTTTCATGACCACTATCAGGGGTTACCTTTTGATTCAGACGCTGCGTTATTTCGGCGGCGCCGTGACCATTATTTTCGATTAAACCAGCAGCAGGTGCTTCAGCGATTAAGGTAGGGTCAGCGCCAGCAAGTATGGCTTTCTGAATTTCCGCCGCAACGGTACTGTCCTGTTCCTGAATGTCGGTTTGTGCAGTAACATCATTTATGACGCTGGCATTGATAATCAGCTGACCAGTGCCATCCAGGGCCACTGCTTTACCGCCATCAAACTCAATGACCAGCTTTTCGTCAGACTCATTTTTAATGATGTCGAAGGCAAAGATAATATCGCCTTTATGCAGGATCCGCTCTAATCCATCTGGAGAGATTGCGACCGCAGAACCAGATATAACCTTTACCAGGCCAACACGCATTGCCATAACATATACCCCAAATGATCAAATCGAAAAAACTGTTCACACTGCATAGCTGTACTGTCAAGCGGGCTAGATGATATCACTCTCATCTACCAGTGGGTTATAGCCCGATACCTTCTGACGAAGCAGTTGTCGCCCCAACAATTTTTGCTGCACCACCTCAGGAAGGTCCGTAGGCAACAGCAGCTGTTTGGCGATCAACACCTCAATAAGATCTTCAATGACACGCACCATATCCGAATCGAGTTCGGAAAGAAGCGCCTTGGCCTGCCCAGGATGGGAGAGGAACTCAATCAGCTGGGGATCATCTTCCCTCAGTTGCTCCATAGCATCGGCACGAGACTCCTCATAAACCGCGACAATCTGCCGATCTGCACCTCTTGAAACAAATGGCATGACTGCCCCTCAACATTACAAAATATTTAAACAGCAAAAGCCAAGCCCTTAATAAACTTAAGAGCTCACTATCCTGGCGGTAAATAGTTGGTTTTTTACAGCCTGTTAAATGTATCGACCCAATAGGCCGCAAATTTAATACATGGCGGACAGTTAATCCTCCACAAAAGTTAAAGATTGATAATCTTTTACCTTTCCGTTGGAATGTAAATAAGACTTTATAGGGGGCCGGGCACAGGCGCGAGTAATACGGAGGCGATAAATTTACGCTAAAGGCCGAAAAGGGAAGTTGGTTTTTTTGATTTCACAGACGATCCGTCCACGTTGCAACAGCTGGACAAAGGCATGATACTTTGGAAGTCGCTGGCGCGATTGGGGGGAGTTTGGCGGAGAGAGAGGGATTCGAACCCTCGATAGGCTTGTGACCTATACACGCTTTCCAGGCGTGCTCCTTCAACCGCTCGGACATCTCTCCACTACCCCGCTATAGCCAACTTTTCCAGCCACAGCGAGGGCGGCAGAATATACCAGATCAGGCAGAGTTGCAATCCGCAAATTACCCCTCTTCCCCTGCCAGGGTATGTGCGCGATACTGAATAAAACTGCTTTACTGACGATAACTTATCATTAGAAGCTCTAATCATCTGTAACAAAAAGAGAACCCGCCTTCCATGATTTACGACACCTCTGCTGCCCTGGCACTGACCCGCACCGCCATCAACCACGCCTATCTCGGCGATGAGGGCGAACAGCTCGACACTCTGCTGCCGCTCGCCAAGCTCGATGAGACTGAGCATGCCCAGGCGAAAGAGCTGGCGCGGCAGCTGGTGACACAGGTACGCACTATGGAGCGCTCCCTGGGCGGTGTTGAGGCGATGCTCAAGGAGTATGACCTCGGCACTCAGGAGGGGGTACTGCTGATGTGTCTGGCCGAGGCGCTGCTGCGTATCCCCGATACAACAACCGCCGATAAATTGATACAGGACAAACTCTCTGGTGCCGAATGGCGCCGCCATCTGGGCAATAGCTCATCGCTGTTTGTCAACGCCTCCACCTGGGGGTTGCTGCTCACTGGCCAGATAGTTAAACCAGAGGAGTCACCCTCACTCTTCAGCCGTATGATCAGTCGCAGTGGTGAGCCACTGATCCGCATGGCGATCAAACGGGCAATGGGACTCATCGGTGATCAATTTGTGATTGGCGCCACCATCGAAGAGGCGCTGACACGGAGTGTTGATGAGACAAACAGGGTCTATCGTCACTCCTTTGATATGCTCGGCGAAGCGGCCCTGACCAGCGCCGACGCCAAACAGTATCTGGCCGCCTACCGCCAGGCCATTGCCACACTTGCCAACCATAATGGCAAGGGCGAGCTGTTTGACCATCCTGGCATCTCAGTCAAACTCTCTGCCCTGCATCCCCGTTATGAACATAACCAGCGGCAGCGGGTGCTCGATGAGCTACCGCCAATATTGCTGGAGCTGGCGCTGGCCGCTAAGGCAGCCAACATCAACATGACCATCGATGCCGAAGAGGCGGACCGTCTCGACCTCTCGCTCGACATCCTTGAGCTGCTGCTGCGCAACGAAGCACTTAACGGCTGGAACGGTCTAGGCATTGCGGTGCAGGCGTACCAGAAACGGGCCCTCTATGTGATCGACTGGCTGGCCGAACTGGCCGCCCAATGCAAACACCAGATCCCGATTCGTTTAGTGAAGGGGGCCTATTGGGATAGCGAGATAAAACTGGCGCAGGAACGGGGCCTCAGCGACTATCCTGTCTTCACCCGCAAGATCGCTACGGATGTCTCCTATCGCGCCTGCGTCCGCCGCATCTTTGACAGTGGTGACTGTTTCTATCCCCAGTTTGCTACACACAACGCCCACAGTATTGCCAGCATCATCACCATGGCAGGGCAGCGCCCTTTTGAGTTTCAACGGCTGCACGGCATGGGCGAAGCGCTCTACTCCACGCTGTTAAAAGAACAGCCGCAACTCCATTGTCGCGTCTACGCCCCGGTTGGCAGTCACAAAGAGCTGCTCCCCTACCTGGTGCGACGGCTGCTGGAAAATGGCGCCAACAGCTCGTTTGTAAATCAGATCGGCGATGAACAGGTACCCATCGAGGCGATCATTACCGACCCCGTAAGTGAGGTCGAGGCGTCACATCACCGCCACCATCCGGGCATTCCCGCCCCACTCCACATCTATGGCGCCGAGCGACTCAACTCCCGCGGCATCAACCTGGCCGATGGTGAAGAGCTGCAACAGCTTGAGGCAGCACTGCAACAGGCCAGCACACAACGTTGGCACGCCGCGCCAATTGTGGATGGCCAGACACTCAAAGGTACCGTGCAGGCAACCTTCAATCCGGCTGACCATAACGACATTGTGGGTGACATTACGCTGGCCGATAGCGCCACCGCCGACAGGGCGCTGGAGGTTGCCTACAAAGCCGCCCCCGGCTGGTCGAAAAGCAGCGCCAGTAGCCGTGCCGGGTTGTTAGAACGTGCGGCGGAGCTGATGGAAGAGAATCGTGTCGAATTGATGTCGATTGTGATTCGTGAAGGTGGCCGCACCATCAACGACACACTCAACGAAGTCCGTGAGGCCATCGACTTCTGCCGTTACTACGCCACTCAGGCGCGACAAAAATTTGATCAGCCCATTGACCTGCCCGGCGTCACCGGCGAGAGCAATCAGCTACAGCTCGTCGGCCGTGGTGTCTTCATCTGCATCAGCCCGTGGAACTTCCCTGCCGCCATCTTTGCCGGCCAGATCGCCGCCGCACTGGCCGCCGGTAACTGCGTCATCGCCAAACCGTCCGCCGCCACCCCACTCTGCGCGGCCTACATCGTGAGGCTGTTACACAAAGCGGGCATCCCTAAAGAGGTGCTGCACTTTGTGCCCGGCAGTGGTAGCGAAGTGGGCATGAAATTGGTAAGTGATCCGCGCATCGCCGGGGTTGCCTTTACCGGCTCTACTGACACCGCCCGCATGATCAACCAGGCATTGGCGCAAGGACCACGCATCATCCCCTTCATCGCCGAAACCGGCGGCCAGAACTGCATGATCGTTGATAGCTCCGCACTGCCAGAGCAGGTGGTGAAGGATGTGATGGCATCGGCATTCAACAGCGCCGGACAGCGCTGCTCGGCACTGCGGGTACTTTTTTTACAGGAAGAGATCGCACCCCGTGTGATAGAGATGCTCAGCGGCGCCATGGATCAGGTGCAGATGGGTAATCCGATGCAGCTCAGCAATGACATCGGTCCCGTCATCAATGTCGCCACCCGCAGCGGCCTGCAACAACATGCCGACCGGATGGAAAAAGAGGCGCGTCACATCAAGACGATGCAACTACCAGAGGGGAGCGAACAGAACAGTTACTTCGCGCCGCGTGCCTATGAAATCGATAACCTCAGCCAGCTGCCACACGAAATCTTTGGCCCCATTCTCCACATTATTCAGTTCCAAGCCAAAAAGCTGAATGAGGTGGTTGATACCATTAACAACAGCGGCTACGGCCTGACACTTGGCATTCACAGCCGCATCAACAGCACCATCGACTACATCACCCGCCACAGCCGTTGTGGTAATACCTACGTCAACCGCAACATGATCGGCGCCGTTGTAGAGTCACAGCCCTTTGGCGGTGAAGGACTCTCCGGCAGCGGTCCCAAAGCGGGCGGCCCCCACTACCTGCTGCGTTTTGCAACAGAGCGGGTATTGACGGTTAATACTGCTGCGGTGGGCGGTAATGCAACGTTATTGGCATTAGGGGATGATGAGAAGTAGCGGAAGACTGAAACCAAGCAACCTGTGAATAAGCCCGTACCCACGGCACTACGTGGGGCAGGCCCTTTGTCCTGAGCCGGTCGAAGGGTTGGTAAGGTAACTTGTTACTCACCACAAACGGAGGCGTTATTTTATTCAGCGGTTGCCTGAGTTTTAACGGCGGTTAACCAGCTACCCTGCTATTACCCAGCCAGCTGCGCCAGCAACGTAGCTTGAGCCGAAAACTCACACTCAGCGGGTTCCCGCAGACGTCTGTAGCTGCCATCACTTTGCAGCTCCCACGCTTGGCAGCTCTCCTGGAGAGAGGCATTAAGGTCTTTGATGACACGGTTACGAATCGACTTCAACTCAAATGGGAAGCAGACCTCAACCCGGCTGAACATGTTGCGCTCCATCCAGTCGGCACTGGCGCCATAGACCTCCGGCTCGCCGCCATTTTCGAAATAGAAGACACGCGCATGTTCCAAGAAGCGGCCGATGATTGAAACCACCCCGATATTGTCAGAGACGCCGACAATACCGGGACGCAGACGGCACATACCACGCACAATCAGATCCACCTTCACACCAGCCATCGAGGCGCGATAGAGCGCCTGGATCAGTAGCGGATCGGTCAGGGAGTTCATCTTAAGGATGATGCGTGTCGACTTTTTGTCTGCCTTGGCATTCACAATCTCACGTTCAATCTTCTCCAGCATCGCCTTATGCAAC
>CAMTXZ010000100.1:0-4093 GCA_947085765.1 uncultured Chromatiaceae bacterium
ACGTTGCTGTTAGTGTGCCTAGCGGATGCACCACTCTTCGGGAATGCCCGTGGTGTAAGGGAAAATGCTCTACTAAGTATGATAAGGATGGTGGAAGTGTTTGGGGCTGTCCTCATTGCAACAGGATTTCATTGGAATAAACATGGCCATTTTCATAAGGCAATGTTAACGCTTGGCGGGCTATGCGTAGTTATGTTGGGAATGATTTTAACTGGAGAAGCGCCGATCAGTCCGAGATCACATGAAATTATTGCTCAAATGGTTAAGGAGACGTCAGCGCTGAATGATCGTGTATACAAAGATATCAGTAATAGATTGTATATTTCCATGAACGATAAAGAACAATTATTTCATTACTGGGATCAAAAATTTGAATCAGGCCGATTGGAATAAATTCGATTGTTAGGAAAAATCCCTGGCTATTGCGGAAGCATTGCACAATAAGGAGTTAACAGTGAGCGAATGTAAATGGAGTACAGATCAACAGAGCGGGGCGGAATATTTGATGTTAGATGGCGTGGAGAAAGTACGAATCTCGGATGCTAGAAACATGCGGAATGACGAAGGCAGGTCTGGTTCATCAACTATCACTGTTGATGGATTGAGGACGCAGCTAGAAGCGATATTTTGCAATAAAAATAATATTTGAGCGGCGGATATTGGAAGCTGAATTGATGGGTGGAGTTCGCGCCTCCCTGAACGGGTGGCCTGGTAATCAGGGAACGTTTGACGATAGCGATGGCTAGGGCGTCAAATGAAATACCGGTGTAACAGTGACGCGATGACAAGCCGGGAAAGACTGGCACTTAATAATAAATTCGAAAAATCACAGACCAATGGCGTTATCGGCTTTTTTCAGCCGGCGCCGGGCTGTTCTTCCTGCCGCCGTGAGTTGTGTGATTTCCATTTCTCGATGACCCTCTGTCGAGCAGCCTCGAAGCGTTCTGATGCTGTTTCAAGCGGGAGGGCATCTTCCTCGACCTGTTTGCACAGGGACAGACGTAAGTTATAAAGGATTATGAGGTCATGATCTCCGGGGTTCTTATCGAGGAGCGCTTGCCACCCGGCAGTGGCCTCGGGTTCATGGCAGTCTGTCATGTCCGCAAGCGCTGTTTTGAATGTAAGCAGGTTAACGGCAACAATCAAAAACGAAAGTCCGGTAAGCGTGGATCTCTTCATTATTACTCCCCTCTCCACTGATATTATCTGCCATTTCGACGGCAGAATTGTGCCATACCACCGCGTGCGGCCGCCTGATTTTCTGTGTACCGTGCCGGCATCCGTTCACTCTTCCAGCGGCCGGCCTCCATAATCTCCGCCAGGCTGAATCCTGCCGCCAGTAGATCCTGCGCCGCACCGACACGACAGGAGTGGGAGGAGATACCGCTGTCATCGAGGCCGGCCGCACGTGCGGCCCGCTTCATGGCCCGCACCACTGCCATGTGGCTGATGCGCGTCTCGCCCACCACCCCAGACTTTGATACTGGGCGGAAGAGGGGGCCACTGTGGCGCGGTGCGCACGCCAGCCATTCATTGAGTAGGCGGACCGTGGTGGCACTGATGTACATCTGTTTTCCCTCACCCGTCTGATCAGTCTTGCCTCGGGCGATGAGCAGGCGCCCACTGCCATCGTCCACCACCTGCAGGTGTTCGATGTCGAACCGGATCAGATCTTCACTTCGGCACAGACACTCAAAGGCCACACACACCAGGGCACGCGTGAAGTGGTCGATGGGGCGCTCCCCAAAGGCGGCCAGCCCAGTCATTATCTGCGTGTAGTTAAGCGGCGCAGCTTGTCTCTGACGTCCTTCACCGGCCACGGCCTTCTCTCGTTGCAGGGTACGCAACGCCAGTACCACTTCCGGCGCTTGGGTGGGATCAGTCAGTTGTGCGGCGCGGTGGAGTGCGGCAATCGAGGCGAGGTAGCGCCGCATCGTCGCCGTGGCGCGTGCCCCTCCAAGGGCGCGGACAAAACCCGCCACCGTCGCGGGGTGGGCGGGCAGGGGTCGATGACCCTGTCCCTGACACCAACGGACAAACACCTGGCCATCACTCACCCACGCTTTAATGGTGTTGGCGGCATACGCCCCTGTCGCGTGTTCTGCATAGCGCTGGAGCGTGGCACGGAGCGCTTCGAGTTCGGCGGGAACTTGGGGAGTCATGGCGTGAAGCTCCATCGCTAATGGCCTCCTGTGGCGGTAGCAGGGTACGAACGGGGGCGTCCCGTGCCTGATATGAGTCAGAAAGCCTTTTTCTACCATATTAGGTTAGATAATGACAATTATTTAACCCATAAAGTATTTTTAATATTAAATAATATCTTATTGTTATCGGATATTAGATATCTTATAGTATCAATTCAGTGGATTCAGCGAGAATACGGCGATGACGACAGGGATCGATCTCTTTGCAGGACTGGGAGGGTTCACGCAAGCCGGGCAGATGTGTGGCATCACCATGCGTTGGGCCGCCAACCACTGGCCGGTGGCGGTCCAGTACCATGCCGCCAACCATCCGGAGGTGACGCACGCCTGTCAGGATCTCCATCAGGCCAACTGGCACCAAGTTCCTGCACACGATCTCTTGCTGGCATCCCCGGCCTGCCAGGGCCATAGCCGGGCGCGCGGTAAGGATCAGGCCCATCATGATGTTACCCGCTCCACGGCTTGGGCCGTGGTCAGTTGTGCTGAGGTGCATAGACCCAAAATTGCCATCGTCGAGAACGTGCCAGAGTTTTTACACTGGTCACTGTATCCGGCCTGGAAGATGGCCTTGGCAGCCCTGGGGTATGCCGTGTCACCGCATCTCGTCGATTGCGCCGACCTAGGTGTCCCACAGAACCGTGAACGGGTCTTTATCATCTGCACCCGCAGTCAACACCCGTTGAAATTAACGTTGCCTCGATTGCCTCATCCGCCCGCCGAACAATTGATCGAGTGGGGCCAGCACCGCTGGAGCTTGATAGACAAAAAGGGGCGCAGCGCGGCCACCCTGGCACGTGTGTCCCGTGGCCGACAGGCGTTTGGAGAACGATTTGTCATGCCGTACTACGGCAATGGCTCGGGCCTCACCGGCCGCAGTCTCAATCGTCCCATCGGGACAGTCACCACCATTGACCGGTGGGCCGTCGTCGATGGTGATCGAATGCGAATGTTGCAACCCAGTGAATATCGCACCGCCATGACCTTCCCTAACACCTACCGTCTGCCCACCACCAAACGGACGGCAGTGCACCTGCTAGGCAATGCGGTGCCGCCCGTCGCGGCCGCCGTAATCATTCGCGCCACCCTCGAGGCCGCTTAACCATGAGCACGGCAGGGAATAAAGGAAAAGTAATGACAGAAGAGAACAAAGATACTCGCGCACGGGTGTTTGAAGCCGCGCACCAGATGCTGAGAGAAGGGCGGGGCAGTGAGATCAGTCAACGCGCCATCTATGAGCGCATTGGTAATTATGGCTCCATGAAAACGATTCATGCCGCCTTATCCGAGTGGTATCAAGCGATCGGTAACCACCTCTGCCAATTGGAATACATGGAAGGGTTGTCCTCCTTGGTCAAGCCACTCGCCGAGGCGTTCGACACAATTCGCCAGGCAGCCGAAGCGAAGGCTCAAAAAGAGTATGAAGCCGCCACCCAAGCGGCCGAGGCCAAGATTAAAGCGGCCGAAGAGGCACGTGACGCGACTCTCGAAGCCAAGGCAGTCGTGGATACGAAGGTGGCCGCCCTCCAGCACCAGGTAGAGCAGCTAGTCGAAAAAGTGGACAGTCTCAACCATCAGCTACAGTCTGAGAAGGATCGACGTGAAGCAACCGAAAAACAGATCACCGACATCCGCCGCGATGCCCAGGAGCGCATCGAGCAAGCGAATCAGCGCAGTCAGGCGCTAGAGGCGTCGCTGGCGAAAGAAGAGGGGCGCCACCAGGCCACCGAAGAGAGACTCACGGCGCTATATGATCAGGAGAGAGTGGGGCGCAAGAGCGATAAGGCCGACGCTGACACAACGATCACTGAACTGCGTCGAAAGTGTGATGACCTCGCCCACACGCTGCACAACGTAGAGTCAGAAAAAGCAAAATTATCGGGTCGTCTGGA
>CAMTXZ010000101.1:0-16944 GCA_947085765.1 uncultured Chromatiaceae bacterium
GCCTCTACCACGGCGCCAAGTTTGCCATCATCAAACCAGACCCACTGGCCATCAGTGAGCTGGTCGATGATCTCGGGATGGCTGCAACTGATCGCTGCAAACTCCTCCTCCTGGTGACATGCGTGGCGCGCCAGCAGCAGCATGTCGCCGTCGAAGAGTCGCAGTTCGGGGGCGGGATTGTGGAAGCTCTGCACCCGGAACCACTCCTTTGATTCAATCTGTCCCGCCGCATCGCTGCGTTGCCATTCAAACAGGGTGTCGCTGTCGATGAGGGTGTTTTTCTCGCACAGCCCGATCCAGTGATTCATACCGATGCAGCTACTCACCTCAATCTGGCGGCGCTTTTCACGGGTGTCGAGAAAATGAAAAACGTCGCCGATCTTGAGCTGGCTGTGGATGTTTTCGGGCAGATCGATGCGGGCGTAATTTTCATCAAAGGTGTGGCAGCTGGCCGCATCACTGCTGAGCATCACCATGAGCGGGGCCTTGTTACTCTCCCTATGTTTGAGTTTTAGATTGTCGCTGGGGGGCGTGGCGATCTGGGTGCGGATCTTCTGTCCCGCCAGATCCATCAGAATGGTGCAGTCGCGGCCGCTGTGGCTGCGCGCCTCGACGATGTTGTTGATCATGGCGCGCCAGCTGTTTTGATCATCATGGGCGCAGTTGATGCGGGCGCAGTTCATTCCCTCATCGATGAGGGATTGCAGCAGTGCTTTGTCGTGCGCCGCTTCGGTTGGGAGCGTGACCATGATGCGGGTGCGACGCCCCATCTCCAGCGGACCGAACAGTTGGATGTTGTTGAGGTCGAGCAGCGCCTTGCCTTCGCGAATGCTATGCGTTGAGGTGTCGTTGCGGTTTTCCGGCAAGCCCTGATAGCCATGTTGCATGATGGCGATCACCTGGTTGAGTGTGGCCATGACATGTCCTTCACAGCGGCCCAGCGAGGAGACACCCGCCTCTGCCAGCTGTTGCTGGAGCTGGCGCAGGTCGTGGCGCCGCAGTGCCAGGTAATGGAGCAGATTCTGAGCGCTTTTGTTGTCAAGCAGCGCCGGGCTGTCGGGGGCGTAGCTGTTGATGATCGCAGGGATCTGACGGGGAATTTCGCTGCGCAGTTCGATCAGTTCATCGATCAGGGTACGGGTGCGAATTGGAGTTGCAATTGCCTGGTTCATTCATCTCACCATTTGCCGGGGTTGTGTTGAACCCACGCTAGTACGGTAGTGTGACAACGGTATGACAATTAGATGATAGCGGCCCTCTCTTTTACCTCATCCCACAATGCTTGGTAGGCCAGGGTAGCGCGGCAGGCGTGGGTGCAGGCCGGTTTTTGGTCGATGCCCATACGCTCGATCTCGCTGATGGAGGGGATGTGGCTGGTGAGGAATGGAAGTGGTTGCTGCGGTGGTTGTTCAATAATCAGACGGTGCATCTGGCGGCGACTGTCGACCATGGAGAAGAAGGGCAGCAATCTGTCTGTTGGCAACCCCGCCTCACTGAAGTAGTCATAGATCTGTTTGAGCGTGCGCAACGACAAGGTGGTGGGGATGGTGGGGATCAGCAGGGTGTCGGCGGCGCGAAAGATGTTCTCCGAGACCAGCGAGATGCTGGGCGCGCAGTCGAGGAAGACCACGTCATACTCATCGGCCAATGGTTCTAATAGCTTGGTGATGCGCTTGGTCGGTTTTTTCTGCTCCTCCAGCAGCAGGTCGAGATTACGTAATGAGAAGTCGGCGGGCAGCAGGTCGAGCAGGTCGTAGTCCGTGGCCTTGATGCGCCCATCCAGCTCGCTGCTTTTCTTCAGCAGTTTCTCTGCTCCGCCTTTGATTTTGGGTTTGACGCGGTAGTAAAAACTGGCGGCCCCCTGCGGATCGAGATCCCAGAGCAGAGTCCGGTAACCATTCTGGGCGCTGAGGTAGGCGAGGTTGACGGCGCTGGCGGTCTTGCCGACACCGCCCTTGATGTTGTAGAGCGCGATGACCTTCATGGTTTGAACAGTTCCTTGAATTGCTGCTGGTGTGTTTTGCTGGCGAAGCCTTTGAAACAGCGGTGAAACTGTTTGCGCTGTTGGCGTTGCTGTTTTTCCAGTACGTGAAGGAGTCGCTGGAGTCTCTTTTCTTCCAGCGCATCTGGTAGCTCGGCGCCCAGTCTCTGGAAAAGATCGTGATGTACACATAGATCCTGAAACTCGCCGAGATGATCCTGCAAGGTTTTGAGTGTTGCGATCAGGCGCTGGATTTTTTTTGCCGGATAGAGCGTTTGAAAGGAGTCGATCAGGTAACGCAATTTTTTGCAGCGTTTGCGCAGGGTGTGCAGGTCGCTGGCGGGTGACTTGTTAGTGATAGCGCCACCCTGTTGCACTATTTTTTTGTAGAGCCGCCAGATGCGGTTGTCGGCCAGCTCCTTCACCGGGCGTTTGGCGTTGGCGAGTCTGGTATTGGCAGGTGTCGGACTCTCCAGATAGGTTTGCCAACTCTTGACAAAACGGCGATAGCCGGCAGATTGCAGATGTTTGATGAGCAGTTGTCGCTGCTGCTGGCGTTTTGTTTCGATCAGCTGCCGGAGCGGATCAAGGTTGTTTTGTAGCCGCTTCGGCAGCAGCGCCCGGTAGTTTTCGAACTTGAGCAGCACAACATCAAGGTCGCGTAGCGGCGTGGTGAGTGCACCAAGCTGAGCGAGGTGGTTGCTGTAGCGCTGTTCGACCCGTTTTGGCAGCAGCTGTGGTAACTGGTCGAGCAGTGAACGGCTGCGTCGCACCGCCACGCGGTAGTCGTGTAGCTGTTCACTGTGACTGTTGTTGATAATGGCAGCGCTGTTCTGCTGCATCACGGCAAGTAGCTGGCTAAGCAGCACCTTAAGTGCTGCATCGCTACGTTCAGCCACGGTTATAAACGGTGGCGTGGCACTTGGGGCAGGGTGGGATGTGGCCGGTTTCGTGGAAGTGCAGTACTTCGCCACATGTTTCACATACCAGGGTGCCGGGGCCGGTGATCTCGCCAGTGTGATACTGGCTCGATTCGATCAGCTGCTCTTCAAAGTTGAGCATGTCGAGTTTGGTCTGGTCGGCAGTGCTGAGGAACATGGCGAGCAGTTCGGACTCAATCAGGTCGATGTCAAACCGCAGCCACTCGCCCAACTCCTCGCCCTCGGGGCCGGCCAGATACTCGCCAGCATCCTGTAGGTCACGGCGCAGGTAGTCACCAATCTTGACGGACTCTTCACGGGTCAGTTCGCCTAGCTCTACCGCCTTCTCCTCGGCGGCCTCGATGGCGTGGCGGATCTTTGGCCCGACGGCGTCGGTGGCGTGGGACAGGGTCTGGCTGACACGCAGCATCATGGCGTTATAGGCATGCACCAGTTTTTCGTTGTGGGTACGGCTGTCGTTACGCATGATCACTTCTCCTTATGGGTTTATCTATATATACGACCTAAGTGTTGGGCCAGGCGCGGAAAAGTGCAAGCCCTGCGCAGCTCGGGTATCCTATGGCACTACTATATAGTTAGAATTTGAGTGATCGGAACCCCTATGGACCAGCAATACACCCCCGCACAGGTTGAACAGGACGCCCAAGAGTACTGGGATAAAAACCAGAGCTTCAAGGCCGTGGATGACACCACTAAAGAGAAGTACTACTGCCTCTCCATGTTCCCCTACCCCAGTGGCCGCCTGCACATGGGCCACGTGCGCAACTACACCATTGGTGATGTGGTGAGCCGCTATCAGCGCATGTTGGGTAAAAATGTATTGCAGCCGATGGGGTGGGACGCCTTTGGTCTACCCGCTGAAAACGCCGCCATTAAACACAATGTGCCGCCCGCCAAGTGGACCTACGAAAACATCGACTACATGAAGGGGCAGCTCAAGCGCCTCGGTTTTGGCTACGACTGGGAGCGCGAGGTCGCCACCTGTCACCCCGAATATTACAAGTGGGAGCAGTGGCTCTTCACCAAACTGTTTGAAAAGGGGTTGGTCTACAAAAAGACCTCGGCGGTCAACTGGTGTCCCAACGATATGACGGTGCTCGCCAACGAGCAGGTGATCGACGGCTGCTGCTGGCGCTGCGATACCAAAGTCGAGCGTAAAGAGATCCCGCAATATTTTATGAAGATCACCGCCTACGCCGACGAGCTGCTGGCCGATCTGGACAAACTCGGCGGCTGGCCCGAGCAGGTTCGCACCATGCAGCGCAACTGGATTGGCCGTTCCGAAGGGGTGGAGGTCGATTTTGGTATTGAGGGGCGTGACGAAAAATTGCGTGTCTTCACCACCCGTCCCGATACCCTGCTGGGTGTCACCTACGTTGCCGTGGCCGCTGAACATCCGCTGGCACTGGCCGCTGCCGCAACCAATCCTGAGCTGGTCACGTTTTTGGCGGAGTGCAAAAAGACCGGCACCGCCGAGGCCGAACTGGAGACGATGGAGAAGAAAGGCATGGCGACGGGTTTTAATGCCATCCATCCGCTCACGGGTAAACAGGTACCGATTTGGATCGCCAACTTTGTCTTGATGGGTTACGGCACTGGCGCGGTGATGTCTGTACCCGCCCATGATCAGCGCGATTTTGAATTTGCCCAGAAATACAGCCTGCCAATCAAAGAGGTGATCACCCCGTCGCACGGCGAGAAGAGTGATCTGTGTCAGGCCGCCTTTACCGGCAAAGGGGTGTTGGTCGATTCTGGTGCCTTCAGCGGCATGACTTCGGAAGAGGCGTTCGACGCCATCGCCGATACACTTGAAGGCAAAAAGCGCGGCGAACGCCGCACCACCTATCGTCTGCGTGATTGGGGTGTTTCACGCCAGCGCTACTGGGGCGCGCCGATCCCGATCATCAACTGCCCAACGTGCGGTGCGGTGCCGGTGCCGGAAGAGCAGCTGCCGGTGGTATTGCCGGTTGATGTAAAGGTGGATGGCATCCACTCACCACTCAAATCTGATCCCAGCTGGCGTCAGTGCAGCTGTCCCAAATGCGGCGGTGCAGCGGAGCGCGAGACCGATACCTTCGATACCTTTATGGAGTCGAGCTGGTACTACGCCCGTTACACCTGTCGCGACAACAAAGATGCGATGCTCGACGCCCGCGCCAACTACTGGTTGCCGGTCGATCAGTACATCGGTGGCATCGAACACGCAATCCTGCATCTGCTCTACTCACGCTTCTTTAATAAGTTGATGCGCGATGTGGGGCTGCTGGATATTGATGAGCCCTTCACCAACCTGCTCACCCAGGGCATGGTATTGAAAGATGGCGTCAAGATGTCCAAGTCGAAAGGCAATACCGTCGACCCACAGGAGCTGATTCAGCACTACGGCGCGGATACGGCGCGCCTCTTCATGATGTTTGCGGCGCCGCCCGAGCAGTCGCTGGAGTGGTCCGACTCCGGTGTTGAAGGGGCGTCCCGCTTCCTGAAAAAAATCTGGAACTTTGGTGTTGCCAATAGCGAATCGTTAGGGGCAAAAAAGAGTTTTGATGTCAGCCGCGCCGATGAGTCACAGAAGGTCGCGCGTCGTGAAGTGCACGAAATATTGCGCCAGGCGCTGGTCGATTTTGGCAAGCAGCAGTTCAACACCGTTGTTGCCGCCTGCATGAAGATCATGAACGTGTTGCCTAACGTCAGTGCAGGTGGTGCCCACGGCGCAGTGGTCAACGAAGGGTTCAGCATTGTGCTGCGGTTGTTGTCGCCCATCGCACCCCACATCAGTCATGTATTGTGGTGTGAACTTGGTTATGGCGACGACGTACTCAACGCCAGCTGGCCCGTAGTCGATGAAAGCGCTTTGGTGCGCGACACCATCGAACTGGTGGTGCAGGTCAACGGCAAGCTGCGCAGCAAGGTGACTGTTGCGGCAAACGCCGACAAGGCCGTTGCCGAGGCCGCCGCCCTTGCAGATGAAAATGTGCAGCGCTTCATCGATGGTAAAGCAATCGCCAAGGTGATTGTGGTGCCTGGAAAACTGGTGAACATCGTTGTCAAAGGCTAATCACAATGTAGGGTGCGCTGTGCGCACCATTTCGCACCGGGGGCCGCCGAAGCAGTCGTGCGCACAGCGCACCCTGCTGCTGGCATTGGTGGTTGCGATTTTTGCGTTGACGCTTAATGGTTGTGGCTGGCGTTTGCGGGGTTCGATGGATGAGGCGCTGGCATTGCCGCCGCTCTATCTTGATATCCAAAACGGCAGTGCTGAGTTGCGTCGGGAATTGCCGCAGACATTTAACTCTGCCGGTGTGCATCTGATGCCAACACGCGAGATGGCGGAGTTGGTTCTGGTCATTGAAAACGAGACACAGGGGCGGCGGGTGCTGGCAGTGGGTAGTGCAGGTAAGGTGAGCGAATACGAACTGCAATACCAGTTACGTTTTTTGGTGCGTGACCGAGCCGGTAAAGAGGTGATGGCCGCCGATACCATTCGCCAGCAGCGCGACTACACCTTTAATGAGTCCGAAGTATTGGCCAAGGGCGAAGAGCAGCAGCAGCTGTTTGGTTTCATGCGCAGCATGGCGCTGCAAACCTTGTTGCGCCGTTTGCAAGGACTCAATGAGTTGAAAGCAGCGCCAGCCACTACAAAGATACCAGCCGGTGCAAATTAAACCGGAACAGCTCAAGGCGCATCTCGCCAAAAGCGTAGCGCCACTCTATTTTGTGACCGGTGATGAACCGCTGCTGGTGCAGGAGAGTTGTGATCTGATCCGCGCCGCCGCCCGTCAATCGGGTTGCAACGAACGCGAAGTTCATCACGTCGAAGGTAAATTTGATTGGCAGGGGTTCTTGCAAGAGGGAGATGCCCTGTCACTCTTTTCCGATCGTAAGCTGGTTGAGTTACGCATGCCCGGCGGTAAACCTGGCGATGCTGGTAGCAAGGCGTTACAGAGTTATGCCGAACGCCCCAATCCCGACAATGTATTGTTGATTGAATCGGGCAAGCTCGAAGGCAGCGCTAAAAATAGTAAATGGTATAAGGCGCTTGATGCGGCCGGTGTCATCGTCACGCTCTGGCCGATGGACCTGAGTCAGCTGCCCGGTTGGGCGATGCGGCGCATGTTGGACAAAGGGCTACAGCCTACTCAAGAGGCAGTGGCGCTGTTGGTCGAGCGGGTTGAAGGTAATCTGCTCGCCTGTTCCCAAGAGATCGAAAAACTACTGCTGCTGTTTGGCCCCGGTGCGATCAGCCTGGAACAGGTTGCCAGTAGCGTCGCCGACAGCTCCCGTTTTGATATCTACAAACTGGTGGACGGTGCGTTGCAGGGCGACGCCAACCGCACCAGTCGCATCATCACCGGCCTCAAAGGTGAAGGGGTGGAGCCAGTGTTGATCCTCTGGGCCATCACCCGCGAAATCCGCGCCATGACCCAGATGGCTTTCATCATGAAGCAGGGTTCATCCGCCGATCAGGCCATGGCCAAACATTATGTTTGGGACAAACGCAAGCCACTGGTGCGCACCGGACTGCAGCGCCATTCACTCATTCGCTGGCAATCACTGTTGCGCCGCTGCGGTGAGATCGACCTGATGGTCAAAGGTGGGCGTATAGGAAATGTCTGGGACGAATTGCTGGAGCTGAGCCTGTTGCTGGGTGGATTGCAACTGCATCCTGGTGTGCGCAGAGCGCCGTGACGGCAAGCGATTAAATAAGCACCGCCCTTGCGCTGCACCATTGATGCTTTTTGTGGTTGAGTATTCATAGAATCAATGGCGATTTCGTTTGACGCGCGTTGACTCCTTATACCCTATGCGCCACACTGACGCCACTTCCAGAAGGGGAGTAGCTTTCCGCCTCGGCATCGTCAGCACGGCCCGTTAAATCGGCCCGGTGTCCAGGGTAACCTTGCGGTTACAAGCGAGACCTTCGTCGGTGACGACGATGGCCTATTTGTAAAATTCGAGCCCTGGCTCCTGATTTCCAAACAGCCCCCGTGTACACCGGCGTACACGGGGGCTTTTTATTTGGCTGAAATTCGGGAGACGATCATGGTTGAGAGTATCGGAACGTGGTGGATGTGGACGGGGTTCTTCGTCCTGGTGGTTGTGATGATTCTGGTGGATCTGTTTTTGCTTGGTGGCCGCACGGCACACAAAGTCTCGGTGAAAGAGGCCGCTACCTGGTCGGTGGTCTGGGTCAGCATCTCGCTGCTCTTCTGCGGTGCATTGTGGTGGTATCTCGACGGCGCCTTCGGGCGTGATCTCGCCAATGAAAAGGCGCTGGAGTTCCTGGCCGGTTATGTGGTGGAAAAATCGCTGGCAGTGGATAACGTCTTTGTCTGGCTGATGCTCTTCAGCTACTTCGCCATTCCGCCAGAGTATCAGCGCCGCGTGTTGCTCTATGGAGTGTTGGGAGCGATCATCATGCGCACGGTGATGATCCTGATCGGCGCCTGGCTGATCAGCCAGTTTCACTGGATTCTCTACTTCTTCGGCGTCTTCCTGCTTATCACCGGCGCCAAGATGCTCTGGTTCGCCGATGCCAAGCCCGACCTGGAGGCGAATCCATTACTGAAGTGGATGCGTGGCCATCTGCGTATCTCCAAAGAGCTGGTGGGTGAAAAATTCTTCACAAGGCAGAACGGCATACTCTTCGCCACGCCGCTGTTTTTAGTGCTGGTGTTGGTGGAGATAACAGATCTGATCTTCGCCGTGGACAGTATCCCGGCGGTCTTTGCTATCACCACCGACCCCTTCATCGTGCTCACCTCCAACATCTTCGCCATCCTCGGCCTGCGCGCCATGTACTTCCTGCTCGCCGACGTGGCGGACCGCTTCACGCTGCTCAAATATGGCCTGGCGGTGGTGTTGATCTTCATCGGCGTAAAGATGCTGCTGATGGATGTCTACAAGATCCCGGTCGGCTTTGCCCTGGCAGTGGTGGCGACCATCATCGGTTTGTCCGTGGTATTAAGCTTGCTGCGTGAACGTAAACTGCGCGCTGCCGGAAAGTAATCCCGGTAGGAGTGATACGAGGGGGCCAGAGATGGCCCCTTTTTTGTTGTTGTGGCAATGAGAGGCGTCGTTGCAATGACGAACAGGAGAAACTCTGCCACTATCGCAACAAAATCCCGATGGATGAGTCGGGCAGGAGCACCGTTTTGATAAGTACAAACGTCGAAATTGAATACAGCAGAACAGAAACATGAAAACAGCCAAGGTCACTATCGCCCTAATCAACCCCAAAACAGTCACCAATGTTGGCGCCGTGATGCGCGCTGCAGGTTGCTACCACGTTGATGCCGTCATCTACAGTGGCACCCGTTACGACCGCGCCGTAAAAATGCAGACTGATACTAAAGATAGACGCCAAACAATTTCGTTAACCGGCGTAGACGATCTGCTCGCCAACATTCCTGCCGATACCAAAGTGATCTGTGTAGAGCTGGCAGAGGGGGCGATACCGCTGCCTGAGTTTCATCACCCGGAAAATGCGATGTATGTTTTTGGTCCGGAAGACGGCACCATCAACCAGGCAATCATCGACCGAGCCGACGCGGTGGTTTATGTGCCAACGGTGGGGTGTATGAACCTTGCCGCCAGTGTCAATGTGGTGCTCTATGATCGATTGGCAAAATCAGGTTTCAGTAAAGTGGGTGATGAGCTGATTCGTGAGAGCCGAGATACCAACAACACGGTGAAGGTGCGGTAGCGAGTCCTGGTTGCCATCGCTCACTTTAGTGGGCCACACGCCATTCTGTTAAACTGCGCCACACTGCATTTGTCCCCACGCTGGAATATGGGGGCAGGAAACGCAGGCAATTTTCCGCCGCCCACTCAAAAGAAAAAACCAGATGCTTGATACTGCCCAATACTTCAAAATATTTATCGGTCTGTTGGCGATCGTCAATCCCTTTGGCGCGATACCGATGTTCATCAGCATGACCGCTGATGAAAACAGTCAGCAACGCCGCAAGACCATCAATATGGTAGCCATTGGCGTGACCGTCATCTTGTTGGTGGCGCTATTTTTTGGTGAACATCTATTGTCTTTTTTTGGTATCACCATTGATTCTTTCCGTGTCGGCGGCGGCATATTGGTATTGCTGATGGCCATCGCCATGCTGCACGCAAAAACCAGCCCCATCAAACAGACCGATACCGAGGCCCACGAGTCGATAGAAAAAGAGTCCGTCGCTATCGTGCCGCTGGCGATGCCGCTGCTCGCCGGCCCGGGTGCCATTAGTACCGTAATACTGACGGCACACAAGGGAAGTGGTGTTCTCCACTACATGATGATTGCACTCTGCATTGGTATGTTGAGTCTGGTGGTGTGGGGCGTGCTGCGGTTATCACCCTGGATAGAACGTCGCATAGGGGCCACCGGCATTAATATTTTCACCCGCATCATGGGCCTGATGCTGACAGCGATTGCGATCGAGTTTATCGCCAGCGGTATTAAGGGGCTGTTTCCGGTGCTGGCAGGGGCGTAATAGTTGTTGTCTTGGTTCCCGTGCGAGAGCAGGGGGGAGCAATAAGAGGGAGCTTGTTATCGTGGCAATTCCAAATTATCAAACACTCATGCTACCTGTGTTGAGGCTGGCATCGGATGGCAAGGAACACAAGTTCAGTCAGGCAGTCGAAGAGCTGGCTAGCGAATTTGATCTTACAACTGAGGAAGTGAGCGAGCTTCTCCCGAGTGGTAGTCAATCTGTTTTCAATAATCGTGTTGGTTGGGCACGATCTTATCTGAAACAGGCGGGACTTCTTATGTCACCAAAACGAGGGTTTTTTACCATCACACAGAAGGGGGCAGAGCTACTAGCAACAAATCCAGTGCAGGTGGATACATCGGTTCTTGAACGATATCCAGAATTCATTGAGTTCAAAAACCGTAAAAAAGATAAAGGTGAAGCCGAATCACAAATAGAATCGTCATTTGAACAGGAGTCGATCTTGACGCCAGAAGATGCGCTTGCATCGGCTTACAAAAAACTCCGCTCGACAGTGGAGTCTGAAATATTGAGTGCAGTCAAAGAGGCTTCTCCTTCATTTTTTGAACGGTTGGTAGTCGATCTTCTTGTGAAAATGGGTTACGGAGGCAATCGACAAGATGCAGGTAAGGCGCTTGGTAAAAGCGGTGACGGTGGTATAGATGGCATTATTAACGAGGACCGTCTCGGTCTGGACGTAATATATATTCAAGCTAAACGCTGGGAAGGTTCGGTTGGCCGCCCTGAAATACAGAAATTTGCAGGTGCACTACAGGGGCAGCGTGCTCGAAAAGGAGTGTTCATCACAACGTCATTTTTTACCAAGGACGCAAGAGAATATACCGCAGTGATTGAATCAAAAATAATTTTGATTGATGGTGAGCATCTTTCAAAATTGATGGCAGAACATAATGTTGGGGTTTCAACAGTTGGTCAGTACGAGGTTAAAAAACTGGATTCAGACTATTTTGATAATGAGTGATGGGGTAACAGTCTTTGGAGTGTTCGGTTTGAAAACTATCCCCCGCGTTGAAGAAACTACCCCAATCGCGACAGCCCCCCCCACAAATTGCTAAAATAGACCTTCTTGCCCCTAGTGGGCCCCATGACTCAAATCGGAATTCTAAATCTATGAGCGACGTTAAAGAGTATATGACCCGTGTCGGCCAACAGGCCCGTGCTGCTGCGCGTGCCTTGAGCCGTGTTGAAACGAAGCTGAAAAACGTGGCGTTGGAGGCAATTGCCTCGGCCATCGAGGCGGATGAGGCGGCGTTGCTGGCGGCCAATGGGCTGGATATGGCGGCGGGGCGCAAGAGTGGTTTGGACGCGGCGTTGCTGGATCGTCTGGAACTGACCTCGCAGGGGATTGCCGGTATGGCGCAGGGGATTCGCCAGATTATTGCGCTGCCCGACCCGGTTGGCAGCATCAGTGATATGAGTTATCGCCCTTCGGGCATTCAGGTTGGCAAGATGCGGGTGTCGCTGGGGGTTGTTGGCATCATCTATGAATCGCGCCCCAATGTGACGGCAGATGCGGCGGCGTTGTGCCTGAAGTCGGGTAATGCAGCGATTTTGCGTGGTGGTTCTGAGGCGATCAATTCCAATCGCGCCATTGCCAAGTGTATTCATGCCGGATTGGAGAAGGCGGGGTTGCCGACGACGGCGGTGCAGGTGGTGAATACCACCGACCGTGATGCGGTGGGCATGATGATTACGATGCCGGAGTATGTGGATGTGATCATCCCTCGCGGCGGCAAGCGCTTGATTGAGCGTATCAGCGCCGAGGCGAAGGTGCCGGTGATAAAACACCTGGACGGTATCTGCCACGTATATATAGATGATGAGGCGGATATCGAGAAGGCGATTCAGATTGCCTTTAACGCCAAGACTCACCGTTATGGCGTCTGCAATGCGATGGAGACGCTGCTGGTGGCGGAGGGCATTGCCGAGCGGGTTCTGCCTGAGCTGTGTGGCATGTATCGCGAAAAGGGTGTGGAGCTGCGCGGTTGCGCCACTACCCAGCGTCTGGTCGCTGGTGTTGTGCCGGCGGTGGAACAGGACTGGGCGACGGAATATCTGGCGGCGGTGTTGTCGATCCGGGTTGTTAAGGATGTGGATGAGGCGATGGATCTTATCGCTCAATATAGTTCGGGCCACACCGAGGCGATTGTGACGGAGAACTACACCAAGGCGCGTCGCTTCCTGCGTGAGGTGGACTCATCTTCGGTGATAGTGAATGCCTCGACCCGTTTTGCTGATGGTTTTGAGTACGGATTTGGTGCCGAGATTGGTATCAGTACCGATAAATTTCACGTTCGTGGCCCGGTCGGTCTTGAGGGGCTGACGTCGCAGAAATATGTTGTGCTTGGCGACGGCCATATCCGCCAATGAGCCTATGAATAAGTCACTGAAGCGGCGTCTGCTGCGTTGCAACGTGTCTAAAAATGCTCATGTGCTATTTGTGCATTGCGCCGTGCATCCATCCGCTTGATCAACTTGTTCATAGGCTCATAGATGATTGGCATCTTCGGCGGCACCTTTGATCCGGTTCACTTTGGCCATCTGCGGCCGTTGCTGGAGGTGCGCGAAGCGCTGCATCTGGATGAGGTGCGACTGATTCCCTGTTATATTCCATCGCATCGCGGTACGCCGGGGGCGACTCCGGCGCAGCGGCTGGCGATGTTGCGGCTGGCGCTGGATGAGACTCCCGGTTTTGTTATTGATGAACGTGAATTGCAGCGTGGCGGCCCATCCTACATGGTCGATACCTTGCAATCGTTGCGTGATGAACTGGGGAGTTTGCCGCTCTGTCTGATTTTGGGCATGGATGCCTTTGTCAGGCTTGATACATGGCATGAGTGGTCGCGGCTGATTGAGCTGGCCCATATTGTGGTGATGCAGCGTCCGGGTTGTGCAGCGCCCAGTGGTGCAGTGGCCGAGCTGGTGGCCAGGCGCCAGATAAAAGTGTGTAGTGAATTAGAACAATCACCAGCGGGTGGTATCTGGTTTCAGCCAGTCACCCAGCTGGAGATCGCAGCCACCGCGATACGGAAGCGGCTGGTGCTGGGTAGGGATATCCGCTTCCTCGTGCCGGAGCCGGTGCGGCAATATATTGAGGCCGGTGGCCTTTACCAATTACAAAAGTAATGAGAGTAAAAGATGCAAAAAATTGAAGAGATCAAAAATCTGGTAGTGGCGGCCCTTGAAGATTTGAAGGCCGTTAATCTGCAAGTGATTGACGTGCGCGGTAAAACAACGGTGGCTGATTACATGGTGATTGCCAGTGGCACATCGAATCGCCATGTTAAATCGCTGGCCAATAATGTGATTGTTGAGTCCAAAAAAGCGGGTCTCATGCCGTTTGGTATTGAAGGGGATAAGACGGGGGAGTGGGTGCTGGTCGATATGGGCGATGTCATCGTTCATGTTATGCAATCACAGACACGTGACTTCTATCAGTTGGAAAAACTATGGGAGACCCAGGCCGCCGAATCGGTTGCCAGTGCCAACGGCTGATGCGAATTCACCTCATTGCCGTTGGGCAGAAGATGCCGGACTGGGTCAAAAAAGGGTATGAAGAGTACGCCAAACGTCTGCCGCATGGCTGCTCTCTGCATCTTATTGAGATTGCGCCGGGGCATCGTAGCAAGAGCAGTGATCTAAATCGCGCCATCGAGGAAGAGGGCCACAAGGTTCTTGGCGCGATCCCCCAAAACTGTCGTATTGTCGCGCTGGATGAGCGCGGCAAACAGTGGACGACACTACAACTCGCCTCACAATTGGAAGAGTGGCTGCAGGATGGGCGTGATATTGCATTACTGGTAGGCGGGCCTGATGGTCTGTCACCAGAGTGTAAGCAGCGTGCTGAACAGCTCTGGTCTCTCTCCATTCTCACTCTGCCGCACCCGTTGGTGCGGGTGTTTCTTGCGGAGCAGCTCTATCGTGCCTGGAGTGTGACGCAGGGACACCCGTACCATCGGGAGTAGCGCCTTTTAAAAACATCTCTTTTCAGTTTTTCAATGCTGACGGTTAAGTATCTGTAAATAAGTTCCCTGATTTTTATTTTTTGTTTGTCGCTACACTGAAAATGAAGTTTGAAATAACCCCCTTTGTCAGCTTGTCTGTTGGCAGGTCTTATTTATACGTACTCACAATTGTTGTAACGGAACTAAAATTACGCCGCGCTAATTGAACGTTATTAATTTATTTGCACTCTTTTACGTAATAAATATTAAAAAAGTGAGTTATTTTGATAATATGAAGTTCAATTTGATGATTTTTGTTTAAACTTTTTTGTTAGTAGTCTAATATTTTGTCAAGCGCGGTCGATGATGTTGGGGAAGTTGCAAGTCCGAAGCCTATTTTTGCCCTGGGGCGTCATTTGAAAAATGTGTCAACACTGGACGAAATTGAATAACTAAATATGGAGAATAATTTGATGGTAAAGAAGACAATCAAGAAGAGAGTGGCAGCCAAGGCTAAGGTTAAGACCGGACGTGGTCGTAAGCCTGGCGTTCCTGTTGCTAAGCTTTTGAGTGAGGCAGCGATCAACCCAATTCATGCCAAGGCGCTGGCAGCTGCATCAAAAATCGCCAAAAACGAAGATCGTGCCGCTGCCGCTATGGCAAAGGTCGTTGCTCAGAAGACAGCGGCTGACGCTCGTCTGAAGGCGGCCGTTGCAACTGCCAAGACTAAAAAGACCGCAGCTGCTAAAAATGCTGTTGTTAAGGCGCGTGCTGCAAAAGCTGCAACAACTGCCTCACTTAAGGCTGCCAAGGCTAATCTGGCCTCTGCCAAAGCTGAGATCAAGGCTGCGGTAGCAGATGTGAACTCTGCCAAGAAGAGAGAAGTACTCAAGCAGAAAGCTGTTGCTGCCTTTACCGCAAAATGGGAAAAAACATACGACGGTAAAGCCAAGAAGAAACGTGTTGTTCGTCGTAAGGCGCGTAGTGCAAAAGCTACTGCTGCCGTCTGATTTTACTCTTCAGGTAGTAAATAAAGGCCCGCATCTTGCGGGCCTTTTTGTTTGGTGGCGTACGCTGTAGTCGGCGATTGCCCTTTGTGCTCTGGACTAGTATCTTGCCTGCTATGAAAAAACCGCTGCTCTGTTTGGGATCTGCCTCGCCACGGCGACATGAGCTGTTACATCAGATTTCTGTCGCGCACACTGTTCGGAGCGTCAGTATTGATGAAACTCCGCGGCTTAATGAGGCGCCGGAACTCTATGTTTTACGGATGGCGCTGGAGAAGGGGCGTGCGGTATTGGCCCAGACTGACTTGCAACATGGTGGGTTGCCGGTGCTGGCTGCCGATACGGTAGTGGTGGCTGGAGCGGTAATTCTGGGTAAGCCATCTGATGAGACCGATGCCCTGGCGATGTTGCGGCGACTAAGCGGGAGACGTCATCAGGTGCTCACGGCAGTTGCTTTGCTGGAACCGAATCGTGAAGCAACCTGTCTGAGCGTTAGTCATGTTGAGTTTCGCACCCTCAGCGAGGCGGAGATGTTGGCCTACTGGCGAACCGGCGAACCCGCCGATAAAGCGGGTGGTTATGGCATTCAGGGGTATGCTGCTACCTTCATGAAAAATCTTGAAGGGAGCTTTTCCGGGGTGATGGGGTTGCCGCTGTTTGAAACGGCACAGCTGTTACGCGAATTTGGAATTGATGTTTGTGAGGCCTGTTGGCCCGGATGAAAAGTCATATGTCGGTTGAAATACTAATGAACGTGACGCCACAGGAGACCCGTGTGGCGGTGGTGGAGAACGGTGTGTTGCAGGAGGTGATCGTCGAGCGCGAACGCCGTCGCGGCCTAGTAGGGAATATTTATAAAGGCAAGGTATCGCGGGTATTGCCCGGCATGCAGGCCGCTTTTATTGATATCGGCTTGGAACGCGCCGCCTTTTTGCACGCCTCTGATGTCACGCAGCTGTCCGATGGTGATGGCGATGAGCCCACTGCCGAGCAGGGAAAAAACGACAACATTACCCAGCTGTTGCGCGAAGGGCAGCAGCTGTTGGTGCAGGTGATCAAGGATCCTATTGGCACCAAAGGCGCACGTCTGACGACTCACATCACTATTCCGTCACGGTTTCTGGTCTTCACCCCAAATGTTTTTCACGTCGGGATCTCACTCAAGATCGATGAAGAGGCCGAGCGCCAGCGCCTCAGGGATGTATTGGCGACGATGATGGAAGGCAGCAGTGGTGGTTACATTGCCCGCACCGTGGCGGAGGGGGCGAGCATCGAGTCGATTCGTGCCGATACCGATTTTCTGCGCAAACTCTGGGATTCGGTGCGGGAACGCGCCGCCACCGCCAAGGCCGGTGAGATCGTTCATGAAGACCTGCCTCTGGTGCTGCGTACCCTGCGCGACGTGGTGGATGATGAGGTAGAGAAGATTCGTATCGATTCGCGCAGCACCACCCGCCGGGTCATCGATTTTGCCGAACGTTTTATGCCAGAGGTGGCTGGCAAGGTTGAACACTATCCGGGCGAACGCCCGATCTTCGATCTTTACGCGGTTGAGGATGAGATTCA
>CAMTXZ010000102.1:0-6123 GCA_947085765.1 uncultured Chromatiaceae bacterium
CGAGGAGGTTTTTACCTCCATGACTCCAGCAAAGGTTTTAGTCACGGTTGTATAGAAGTTGAAACAAAGATATTCCCTTTGCTACGCAGTTATAATAAAACGACAAAAAAATCATCAATGATTATTAAAGTTGAATATGTCAAAGGAAAGTCAACTTATGGCGATACCAAAATTTAGTGTTGTTTTATTGTTGATGCTTACCTCGTGTGCAACGGCAAATGGGAGCGCCGAGGTAAAAATTCATAATTATTTGAATAGTTGTGTAGAAATAAAGAACTCCACAATAATTAATGAAAGACTTTTTCCAGAATTAAGGCTTGCACTTTTACATGTTTCATCAACCGCTGAATGTGGCTGTAAATCAAAAATAAATCGTTTCAAATCAGAAGCAAAATATGATGATTTTTCAAGTCGATTATTAGAGGGGGATTTTTCATTCCCTATTGGCCAAGAGCTCATCTTGCCTTTGGCGCTTCAAAGCGAAATGATTAAAAGTGCAAAATCTGTCGAGGTGTATATTTCGTGCGCCCCTCCAGAGTAAGGGAGGTCGTAAGAGCGCTTAGTGGGTTGCGAGATAAACGAAAATCCTCCCTGTATCTATATGTCTGGTGCTATCGCCGATCACTCTCAATATCCGCGTATTGTTTAATTGTGTTGCCACTCGCATAATCTCTTGCCATGCCGGTAAGGCGTTGTGCGAGGTCTATTAAATGAATCCTTATCTGGTGTCGGCGGGGTTGCTGGTTTGTAGCAATATCTTTATGACCTTTGCCTGGTATGCCCATCTTAAAAATTTATCGGATAAACCGTGGATCATTGCGGCGATGGTGAGCTGGGGCATTGCCCTGTTTGAGTATCTGTTGCAGGTGCCTGCCAATCGGGTGGGGCATGAGGTGATGAATATTGGTCAATTGAAGATCATGCAGGAGGTGATTACGCTGCTGGTGTTTGTGCCATTTGCGATCTTCTACATGAAAGAGAAACTGACGATGGATTATTTCTGGGCGGGACTCTGCCTGATGGGGGCGGTATTTTTTATGTTTAGAGCGAAGTTGATGGCATGAGTGATGATGGGATGAAAGGTGTGGTGCCGTTGATCGGTTTTGCGGCGTACAGCGGTACGGGCAAGACGACGCTGCTGGAGCAGTTAATTCCTCTGTTGTGCAGTCGTGGTTTGCGGGTGGCGGTGGTGAAACATGCACATCACGATTTTGCTATTGATGCGCCGGGCAAGGATAGTTTTCGTTTGCGGCAGGCGGGGGCGCAGCAGATGTTGGTGGCGTCGCACAAACGTTCGGCATTGATCACGGAGTTTGCTGATGGCGCGGCCGATCCATCTCTGCCATTACTGTTGCAACAGTTGAATATGGAATCACTTGATCTGATTTTGGTGGAGGGGTTTCGTCATGAGCCAATCCCGAAGATTGAACTGCACCGTCCGGCATTGGGAAAACCGCTGATCTTTCCTGAAGATTTAAATGTGATTGCGGTAGCGACCGATGGGCCGTTGGCTGTTGCGACTCAATTGCCGCTGTTGGATATTAACGATGTGGTGGCGATTGCAGAATTTATCGGTGCGCAGCTGTTGGCGATGGCGGCGGTGGATGCAAATCGTTGTCCACTCTGTGGTGAGTTGAATGTTTGTGGTCGTGTTGCAGATAACTGTTGTGAGAGTTGCTGGTGTCAGACGGTGCAGATTCCTCAAGGGTTGCTGGCGCAGGTTCCGACGCCAGCACGTATGCGCGCGTGTATCTGTCGGCGTTGTGTTGATGCGTTCAATCGCCGCAACCCGTGAGGTGTTTTGTCTGCTCTGTCTGCGATTACTCTCCGGTATCGACCTCGGCCTCAGGGGTGCTATCAAACATGACACCGGGGCGATAGGGCGGCGCGATATGTGTGTGGACTGGCGTCGCTGCGGCGGCCGGTTCCTGTGATTCGTTCTCTTGATAAAGATCAATAAAGCCGTTGAAGTTGACGTTGTTATTCATCTGCATTGCTCCCCTTGGGTATGTATTGTTACTGTGACACTACAACTAACATGCCAGTGTGTAGCGTATCTGTTAACGCTATGATAACAGGATGTATTATCCAATCTATGCGTTCTTGCCGCCTAGTTGCCCCGCGGGGGTGTGCACTTTCATGAGGCATGGGTGGTTCTTTATGCGACACGTTGATGCACTAAACTGCAATACTGTATCGTGCGATAACCGCTGTAACATTAATTTAATTATGTGATTTTGTATGTCAGGAGTTTTTTATGTCGTTAGAGATTACACGTCCAACGCTGGTGGTGCGCCAGCTTTCTGATCGCGATACCTGGACTTATACCTATCTGTTAATTGATCCCGCCACCCGCCAAGGTGTGTTAATTGACCCGGTGCGTGAACAGTTGGAGCGTGACCTGGGGTTGATTCGCGAGCTGGGGGTAGAGCTGCACTACGTGATGGAGACCCATGTACATGCGGACCATGTGACGGCGGCGGGTATGATCCGGCAGCAGACCGGGGCGAAGATTGTGTATGGCGCAGCGGCGGAGGTGCAGGCGATTGATGTGGCTGTGGCTGATGGCAGTGAGCTGGCGTTTGGCCAATACAAAATTCGCGTGATTGCGACCCCTGGTCATACCAATGGCTGTGTCAGTTATTACGTCGATGGCATGTTGTTCAGTGGTGATGCATTGCTGATTCATGGTTGTGGTCGTACCGATTTTCAACACGGCAGTGCCGACACACTTTACAGCAGCGTTACGCAGAAACTGTTTACCTTGCCGGACGCAACAATTCTTTATCCGGCGCATGATTACAATGGTCGTTGCTGCTCCACCATCGGTGAAGAGAAGCGCTGGAATCCGCGCCTTGGTAATAACCGGAGTCGTGAGGAGTTTGTCACACTGATGAACAATCTTAATCTCGATCTGCCAAAAAAAATCAACGAGGCAGTGCCCGCCAATCTGGCATCGGGCATCAGCTTCGACCCTAAGCGTTATCTGCATGAAGAGTTTTCGATGTCGGATCTTTTTAAGGCCTGGGGTAAGCTTGGTGCTGATGAGCTGATTGTCGATAATCGCACGCCGGAGGAGTATGAGATCGGCCACGTGCCTGGCAGTCGTAACATTCCCTTTGGTACGGAAGGACAGTCTGCTGATGAGCTGAAAAAATATAAACAGGTCTATCTCTACTGCCGCTCCGGGCGACGCGCCCAAACAGCCTTTGCCAATCTCTCTATCATGGGACTGAACAATCTGGTTTGTGTTGGCCACTCAGGCATGCCGCAGTGGGTGCTGAGCGGTTTTCCGCTGAAGTCGTGATCACTGATTTTTAAAACACGCCAAAGAAGTGTTTTTTGTGGTTGCGCTGGTTATCGATCATCGCGCCAGTTTGGTTGTGGGTCACTGTTGAAAATGGTCAAGCAGCATGAACAGCACCAGCCACAACGCAGCAAGGCTGAGCAGTAATACGGCGGCGGCGGCGCAATCTTTTACCAGTTTGATCTTGGGGTGTTGTTCGGGGTGCAGGTGGTCGGCGAGATGTTCGAGTGCGGTGTTGATCAGCTCGGCGGCCAGTACCAGCATTACCATGATGCCGATCAGTGCCCACCAGAGTAACGCGGGGCGTAACAGCAACAGTAACAGCAGCGCCGCGAGGGCAAACCAGGCCTGGGTGCGGAAACTTTTTTCATGTCGCCACGCCGCTATTAGACCGGCAAAGGCAAAGCCGAGGCGAGTGCTGAAGCCATGGTTTTTCATTGGGTTTTCTCCCCAGGCTGGTCCGACCAGAGCAGCATCACCTCACCATGCCAGTGTGATGTGGTGGCATTGCTCAGCGGGCGCTGTTTGAGCTGCCAGTTGAATGTTGCCACTAGCGGTTTGAACTGCTGCAGCGGTGTGTCGAAGTCACTGCTCAGGCTGGGAAAACGGATCAGCGGCAGCGCTGTTAACTTTTCATGGCCGACATGACCGATCCAGATGCTCTGCTGTTGGTCGTTGAGGTTGAGCACGGAAGGCCAGAGTCGTAGCAGCAGCTTCTGTTGTGGCAATGTCATCACCAGTGCTGGCGCACGGCCATCATGGGCCAACGGCGGTTGCGGTAGCTCCGTCAGCATCGCCTTGGGGTTGAGCCACTGCATGGTGCTTTTTAGGGTCAGGGGGATCTCCGGCTGCCATCCTAATTCATTCAGATGCTGTTGCAGCTCGGTCAGCGTGCCTGCCCATTGCAGATTGAGTGGCTGTTTTTCGATGCCGCGGGTGTCGATGCGATAGCTTGGCAGGGTCTGCCATGCCTGTTCCAGCCACTGGCTGCGGCTGACGGTTTCGGTGATGTAGTGGGGCGCATAACGGGCCAGGCTCTCGGCATGGCTCTGCACCACATGCCAGCTGCCCACGGATGCCAGCGTCAGTAGCGGGATGCCCAGTAGTCCGGCGAGTGGCAAGCGTGGTGCCAGATGGTGGTGATAGGCGACGCCGAGGGCTGTGGCCCAGATCAACCCCAAGACAATTCCGCCCACCACATCGGAGAGCCAGTGCGCCCCGAGATAGAGGCGCGAAAAGGCGATGCTGAGGATGATGGTCCAGGCCACCGCGTAGCTCAACCAACGCCAGCGTGGCGGCAGTTCGCGTGCCACCAGTACCGACAGAAAACCATAGATACAGGTTGCCAGCAGGGTGTGGGCGCTGGGAAAGCTGAAGCTCATGGCGCCATCGTAGAGCGCCTGCGGTCGTGGCAGTTGCAAGCTCTGCTTCAGGAGCCAGCTCGCCAGGGTGGCAAAGAGGGCGGCGGCCAGCCAGTGGCCACTGGCCAGCCAGCGCCGTTGCCACAGCAGCCAGAGCGCCAGCATCACAACCAGCGCACCCTGGACAATGCCGTCGCCGAGCTGCGATATCACCGTCATAAGGTGATCGCCCCACGGAGTGCGCAGCCCTTGCAGCAACTGATAGGTGCTGTGATCAAGCCGCGCCATGGGCGCTGTTACGCTGAATTTTTCGAACAGCGTCAGGACCAGCCACGCCAGGGCGACCAGTACCAGCGCCACGATAGTGAGTGCCTTGGTCTCGGGCTGTTGTGGGTCGAGCAGTGTGGTGCTGATGCGCCCCAGGCGGGGGTGATGACGTCCCCAGCGGGCCAGCTGTTCACCCATCTGCGTCGCATGTGGGGCGAGCAGGCGGTAGCACCATCTGGCAAACCAGAGGCTAAGCCACACCAGAATGATCAGCCCCACCAGCAACAGCGCCAAGTGCGAGGCCACCTCCGCCGCCAGATTGAGTGAGGCGCCAAAGGCCATGCCCGGCAGCAAAAAGGCTGGCGCCCAGACCAGTGCCGAGGCGATGTTGGCAAGGAAAAAGCGGCTTGGTGACATGCCCATGATGCCGGCGCTGACGGGCACGATGGCGCGTGCCGGACCAAAAAAGCGGCCAAACAACACGCTCTTGCCACCGTGCTGTGCCAGAAAACGTTCGCCATGGTCGAGCAGTGCCGGATAGCGGCTGAAGGGCCAGAGGACACGCAGTCGTTGCTTGTAGTGATGGCCGAGCCAGAAGCTCACGCCATCGGCGACCACCGCGCCTGCCACCGCCCAGCAAAAGGTTGGCCAGAAGGTGAGTGTGCCGGTGCCAATCAAGGCACCCACCGCCAACATCAGCACGGCACCGGGGATAAAGAGGCCAACGATGGCCAGCGATTCCGTAAAGGCAATCAAAAAAACAATGAACCCCGCCCAGGTTGGGTGTTGGGCGATCCAGTCAAACAGAGGTTGCAGGTAGCTAAGTTCCATGGCTGGCGATTATACCCATTGGCCTTATTGAGTGTCTGGTTTGGTGAACCGGTTCACAGTATTTGGCGGGGTGCTGAACTAAAATTATCGCTTTGCCACTAAAGGAGTCACAGCGTTGCCCGTTAACAACCCCGTGGGACACGCAATATTTAGGTGCAAGCAGGGCTGTGGGCATAAAAATCATCGGTTTGATACACAGTTCTTGCAGCGCTCTGATTCTCTTCGACGGTGGGGCGGTCAATGTTGGCAGCGATTGAGTATTCACGTGAAGATATGAGCAAAGAGCTTCAGGCGCAGAACCGACTGCTCAAGCAGCGTCTTACCGATCTCATGGCCGAGGCGCGCAACAACGAACAC
>CAMTXZ010000103.1:0-4321 GCA_947085765.1 uncultured Chromatiaceae bacterium
ATCCGCAAACTTGAGAATGAGGGCATTGGCCGCCCCTCCACCTATGCGTCAATCATCGATAACATTCTTCATAGACATTATGTGGCGCTGGAGAAGCGCAAGCTCAAGGCGATGGATCTGGGGATGACGATCTACCGCGCACTGATCGACCGATTCCAATTCATGGAGCTGGAATACACCCGAAATATTGAAACACAGCTGGATAAAATTGCTGTTGGCCAGACCAGTTATCGTGAGGTGGTCGGTAACGCCTACGCACAATTGGCCTCTGAACTGGGGGCATTCAATGAGGCTGGTATTGCAGGCCAGCCGAAGCACCTCTGCCCTGATTGTAATAAACCATTACGCTTGGTCCAGGGTAAGTTTTGGGGTTGTTCCGGTTATCCAGAATGCAGTTATTCGGCCCCTGATGCAGAGGGATGTCCCGGCGAACGGCGTGAACCAGTGACAAAATCGGTTGATACCAGCTACCCGTGTGGCTGCGGTCAGGGTTTTATGCGACGACGCCAGGGTGGCAAAGGCCATTTTTGGGGCTGTTCCCGCTACCCAAAATGCACCAATACTTTGCCGGATGACGCGGGTAAGCCTGGCCTGGCAGTGCCCGCAAAAGGTGCGTCTAGTAGCCCAAAGGTGGGGGATGCCTGTCCTGATTGCAAGGCTGGATCACTGATACGGCGCACCCTTGCTAAGGGTAAAAATGAGGGCAAAGATTTCCTCGGCTGTTCTGGGTTTCCTGAATGCCGGTTCTTCGCGTGGCCATCATGAGCACCGTCGATAACGTGAGACACGTGGGTTATATGTCGTGGTACGTCATGACGAGAATGGATATGGTTTGCTACAGGAACGATCGGGTGGCGTTATCACTCAGCCATCTATGAAACAAGGTGCGGTGATGTCAGCGGGTGAGGTTGATTTTAATGAGATCCGGTTTCGGCCGGCCTGGCGAAGCCAGTTAGGTAGGATGGTCTCGATTCTGCTTGGCCTTGCGATATTTCTCTTTGCCGATCGACTGCTGGGGCTGCTCCAGATTGATCGATTATTGTTGTTGTTACAGAATCAAGGGTTAATAGGCAGTGCTTTGATGTCAAGTGGCTACCTTTCCAACGGTGTCTCTTTGATCGGCCTGGGGTTTGCCGGGGTTGCGGTGCTGAGTGCCGGGTTCTTTATTTACAGCCATGACTACTTCATCGGTCCACGTGGTATCGAGGAAAACGAAGGTATTTTCTCAAAAGATCAGCGGCGCATTGAGTTCAAACACATTCGTGGCGTGAATCTGCGTCAGAGTATTGTTGAGCGATTACTGGGGATTGGTACGCTGGATGTGGCTACCTCCGGTGGCGAGGAGTCTGAGGTACGTTTTGTGGGTATATCTAATCCAAAGCGATGCATGGCCATCCTGCGGGAGCGGTTGAAGGCATTGGCATAATAGGAGTGTAAGAGTGAATGTCCGGCAGCCTGGTGGTAACCAAGACGCTGAAAAGCAAGCGGCAGGGCCGTCGCCCAAGAACGAAGCGGATCAGTGATCCAGAGATCGCATTGAGGTTGAAATCCCTCTTGTAATAATGAGCTTCCGTAACGGCGCGGTTAAATGAGATGGAATGAGATACGAACCCTGCAAGCCGGTATTGAATCCGGTCCGGAAACCATATTGAATTGTCAAGTATTAGTTGCTATGTTTAAAGACACATAGTGCCTGTCACACAGGCGCCTGTTGATCGCTTCGAGAATTGTGAAATAAGCGACAGCCTATCAAGGCTCAATTCATCCCATCGGGAGTCCCCCGATGGTGGCCTCTCGATGGTTTTTATCATCATGTAAAGGAGGCCACTACGGTGAAATTTAACCTGCGTCAAAAAGAGGCTTTTGCTAAAGTTTTAGAGACTATCGGCACCGCTAATATTGTAGCAATTTTGGTGGGTTCGTTTGTTGACTCTAACGTGTCGCTGGTTCAAGGTATCGCACTGTTGGTAATGTCCGTTGCGTTTATCGCGTACGCAACTTTTCTGCGTAGAGGAGATGAATAAATGGACCCCATTATTGCTTATGCACTAATAGGCACCATTGTCGGTGGTTTGTTGACATGGTACATCCATAAAAACAGCGACACTAGCAGCAAGCATAACAAGAAGTAACCTGCACTCACCGCACACGCGGAATAGCTTATCCAATAACCAATTCTGGTTATCCACTCACCCACTGGGGAACACATCCCCCATGGGATCGTTGTTTCTCCAATGTGGGTTTTTTAGCTCTATCACAAAGGAGAAATACCATGAGTAACCCTAGCAACAATCAAAACAATCAAGACGCCAAGTATTTTGATCTCCACACCGTGGGGATTGGCTACCTGAACCGGGCACGTACTGTAAAACCTGAAAAAGGTGATTCGTATGAATCCGTCTCCATCGCGGCACTTCATGGTCGTTCCGACAATCCATCGTATTCGTATTTCGATACACGGGTGGTTGGCGGTGATGCGCTTGAGTTTGTAACAGCCCATCAAGAGGCGATCAACGATCGCAACAGCAAAGTGCTGGTACGGTTCAAGGTTGGCGACGGTGAAGCCTCATCTTATGAGGTAAAAACAGGTGACAATAAAGGTAACCGGAACCACATCATCAAATCCCGGTTGCTGCAAATCACCTGGGCCTCGATTAACGGTGAGGTTATCCTGAACATGGCTGGGCATGAAGGCGGTAATGAGTTTCCAGACAATGCAGATCGGTCACCCGCACCTGCTTCAACTGGGAATGACGCACCCGCTGATACACCTGCTCAACCAGCTGCGACTCAAAATTCTGAGCTTGTCGAGGTTGTGAAGCTGGATCGTAAAGACCCAGACTTTGCGACTCGGAGAGCACAGCTTAAAGAGTCCGGTTATAAGTGGGACAAAGACGGAATGGTATGGCGTCTTCAGGCGGCGGCATAATTTAATCGTTTTACCATGCGGTGATTGTCCACGGGGTGTAAACCGTGGGCAATCCTCCCTTTTCTGTATTTCATGCGATATACTGCCGCTACTGAAGCCACCGAGTGGCACCAGTAGCGTAGGTCGTGGATCATGGAATACCTTCCCGGCCTGTTTATCAGGTTGTGGTCCAGCGTGCGTATGTGCGAGTCACTCCCTACCTAGTTGCGACTCCGATCCAACATACGTCTTTATGTCTCAACTGCGAAGGCTCTACCCTGAGCGATACTCTTTGGTATCGTTGAGGGTAGGGTCTTCGCAGTCCTAATCTTCTTCTGCCCTCCTCTGGGCACCTCTTATCTCCTCATCGGCTACGTGGCCGAGAAAACACGCGCCCTTTGTGCGGCCTCCGAATAAGTCCGTGCGCTGGATGATAATGATCCTCATGCTCTTTTTATCAGGATCAGGCGATTCCAGAATTAATAGGAATCGTGAGAGCGATATCAAATGTGTTAAATGGCAAGCCAAGGCACTTACGTGCAGGCTTGTAACTAACGTGATGCTACATGGAAGGCTGCGAAGCGACGCGCTGGCTGACATGGAGATGTTAGTTGTGTACTCAGGCAGCCCGTCTTTGACGGGCTTTCTCAAAGCGGCTTTTTTGACAGGCTGCTTTGAGAAATATGTCATCTTTAATGGTTTTAAATGCCGTTCGCTGCTCGGCCTCAAACAAGCAGCACTATCAGGCGGTCGTGAATCATGCAACACCACCGGCTCCATTGGAGTTGATTCATCACTAACAGCCTGTCCGGGGATTTCAATTCCCAGATGGGTATTGGTTTCTCGTTCAGGGTATTCGTATCATCCAACTATTAGATGAAAGGAAGTCACCATGAAACAAGAGTCCAGTAAACCAATAAATTTAGGCACTGTTCAATTTCATGCATGGCGTTGTAACGCAATGCTTGATCATTATCTAAATGGTCAGACTGCCATTCGATTGTTAAATTGTGAAGATGGGTCTCCCATTGCATGTGCGACCGTGAATGTGCCCACATATAAGCTGGGCGCTCAAGAGGTCATTATTAAAGATTGGTTTGAGAATGAAGGGATGTTGGACGCCCTGCTCAAGGCCGGTATCGTGAAAGACTTGAACAAGCGTGTTTCAGTGGGAAATGCACTTGGTCACGTGTGTCTTATCACATATTAATTCAACGTAACTGCTGATCCCTCCGATTATCAATATCGAAGGAATCAGCACGCATCCTGCCCGGAAGATACATTCCCGGCGGGAATGTATCACGGGCTTCTGTCATTAACACAACAGGAGAAGTCCATGAAGTCAATGTTATCAATCACCGGCCGTCTGGTCGTCAATACTATCAGTGGTAATTTTGGTACGTTCAACGTAGG
>CAMTXZ010000104.1:0-1284 GCA_947085765.1 uncultured Chromatiaceae bacterium
ACTACGCGCCGCAGTGGCAGAGCTAAAACAGGTAATGCAGCAGAGCGGCAGCATGAAAGAGATCAGCGATGACGACAGCGTTGGCCAATTAGAGCTGCGCCTGCGAGTAGACAGCGACGCCGCCCGCCGTGCCGGGGTTGACCCAGCCACCATCAGCCGCATGATCCGCCTGATGGTGGATGGCGAAGTAGTCGCCTCCATGCAGAACCAAGGTGAAGAGCTGAACATTCGTGTGCTGGCCAAAGCCACACAACTCGAAGCAATTGATGATCTGCTGCGCACCACCGTGCCAGCAAAAGAGGGCGGCGAGATTGCACTCAGCCGACTGGTGGTGAGCGAACGCGGAGAAGGCATCGGCAACATCCGTCACTACGGCTTTCGCCGCGCCATCACCATCGAGGCCGATATCGACAAGGTGCAGACCAATACCGTCGCCGCCAATCAAATCATCAAAGACGCATGGCAACAGATGGCGCTGCGTTATCCCGGTGTTGATCTCGACTTCTCCGGTGAATTGGATGACATCGAAGAGAGCATGGGTTCCCTCACTGTGCTCTTCCTGTTTGGCATCATGTTGATGTACCTGATCCTCGGCACCCAGTTCCGCAGCTACGTACAACCATTGCTGATTCTCACCACCGTACCAATGGCCTTCAGCGGCGTAGTGCTTGGACTCTGGATCACACAAAATCCACTCAGCCTCTACACCCTGTACGGCGTAGTTGCGCTGGCCGGCATCGCCGTCAACGCCGCCATCGTACTCATCTCCGCCGCCAATGATCGGCTGCGCGCCGGCATGTCACCACTGCACGCCACGCTCTACGCCGCACGCCGCCGCATTATCCCCATCATCATCACCACCGCCACCACAGTCGCGGGGCTATTCTCACTGGCCACCGGGTTGGGCGGCCACTCACTGCTATGGGGACCAGTTGCCACCGCCATCGTCTGGGGACTGCTGATCTCCGCGCTGTTAACAATGTTTGTAATCCCAGTACTGCTGCGTAGCTACCTGAATGCAGTGGCGTGGATGCAACGGCGGTTTAAAACGGAAGGGAATAACAGTTGATGTGATGGGCGGGTATATAGATAAAAAATTTATAAACGCAAAGTGATCGATCGTTCCATCGATTCTGGATTTAGTTTTTTAAAAGTATCTGTCAAGGGTGAAAAAGGACGGATTGGGGTAATTGCTGTTTCATTATTAAATAATATTCAATAGTTGGGGTGAGGCAGAGCCACCGATACCAGAGACACAATCTTCTAATTTCCAGCGACTTATGG
>CAMTXZ010000105.1:0-11267 GCA_947085765.1 uncultured Chromatiaceae bacterium
GTTTTGATCAATTACTAAACTCGCCGAATCATTTTTAAACTCTGCTGAAAAAGTACGTCTTGCCATCTCGAACACCTCATGATTTTGGGGGGAGATTACCACCCCCTATGTTAGTGTCCAGAATCATTAGGCCACATCATTCACGTACTTCACGTAGCTGAAATCCGTTATCCACGAACAACTTTATCCAGCTCTCCAAGGTCCTGAAATACCATGGTGCCGGGTTGGAAAAGTCGTTACTAAATCCGGCCCAAGAGCCCTCTCGCCACCCATCCCGGTACGGTAAATCGCCGCACGCCATTACCGGGTGAAGGGTTTGCACGACAAATGCGCCACGAGAATTGAGCAGGGATGGAACAGTCTTAAATAGACCCTCAACCGACTCTTTTCCCAGCAATGCGAAGTTACAGACAACCACATCAACCGAGACCTTGAGCTTTCCAGCGGTAATCTCTTCGTATGACAACGTACGAAACTCTCCACCACCGGCGCGCCGGGCCTCTTCAACAAGCTTTGGTACAACATCGATGCCTAGTCCATCTATATTTCTGGCAGAGAGCTCACGAACAAGCCATCCTTCACCACAGCCAATATCAAGGACGGAACGTGGCACACGGCTGACAATGGCATCAATGATGGCTTGATCCGTAATCTGCGTGCGGCTCTCAATCCTCCGCTCTCGTACTGCGGCAGTCCACGGCGAGGCGTTTATGCCCCATGACTCAACAATCTTTGCGTCGCTGAATGATTCTGTACTCATCTGTTTTCCGGTTGGTTAACGTTAAGTGGATAGGTGCGCGGCGGTTGGTGCGTCCCGTTCAAGCACAATGTTAGTGTTTTTGTTTTTTTCATCGCTGCTTCTCAGGAGGCAAACTACTTTGTGCAGTTAACAGTTTAGTGTGTTCTTCCGTGTTCACCGGTCTGTATTTTATTTTTGTACTTGCTGGATGCCGAGGGAGGCGGCAACGCCTTGTTGCAGTGCTCGCAAGTTGGCCTAAGCTCAAGCATGGTTTCTCCTTATTTACAGTTTACGGTTGAGTTGTGGAGTGTTGGGGCCGATAGACTGGGGCGCCACATACGAGCGATGTGTCATGGGTTAATATCCATGAACTATCACATTCTGGTGTTATTGCGTTTGCTCTCGTCAGTGCTTTAGTGAGCGATCCTAAAATAATAGGGGGCAGAGAGCAATTAACTCTAAACATTAGAAACAATTGCTCACTGCCGGGCGCTTTCCGACACTGAATATGCGCTATGTGCGTTACCGAACCGACCCGCATGCTGTAAGTCTCTATTGTGATAAATATGTAAGCAATTGAGTTTACTATGGTTTTTTAATCTGTAAGATACCCCTTGGAGGGGAACATCTATGAGCATCTCTAATAATTATTCAAAAAAGCTCTTGCTGGCATTACTTCTGCCCACTGCCCTGGCGGGAAATGCATACGCAGCGTCCAGTTTATCGCCTGTGTACCTGGGTAGTGCCGCTACTTTTGCAGTTTTAAGTCAATCGGGTATCACTGATGTTTATCGTTCGGCGGTTGTTGGGGATGTTGGCACCAGCCCCATCACCGGTGCAGCACTGCTTCTCACCTGCGGAGAAGTGACGGGTACTATATTCACTGTTGATGCGGCAGGTCCTTCACCCTGCGCAGTCAATTCACCGAGCTTGTTGTCTTCAGCGGTGGGTGATATGGGATTTGCCTATGTTGACGCCGCAGGCCGTACGTTACCGGATTCCATTGAAATGGGCGCCGGTGAAATTGGCGGTTTGATGATTGCTCCTGGGCTGCATAAGTGGTCTACGGATGTGAACATTTCGACCGACGTCACTCTTTCCGGTGGCCAGAATGATGTGTGGATTTTCCAGATTGCAGGTCGACTGATCGAAGCAAATGCCACACGAGTAACTTTAGTGGGCGGCGCATTGGCTAAAAATATTTTCTGGCAGGTCGCGGGTTCTGTAACGCTTGGAACCAATTCACATTTTGAAGGCGTAGTTTTAAGCAAAAACCTGATCGCTGTGAACACCGGCACATCTGTCAATGGCAGGTTGTTGGCTCAGACAGCGGTTACACTGCAGATGAATGCAATCACCGCACCAGCCAATTAAGTAAGTGGTTAAACCGCTTTTGTAAATTTAGACTATCAGTACAGGCAGGTTTAAAAAGGTTGCAGATTTCGGTCTGCAACCTTTTTTTATTTTAAAAAAGTGACGGAGGGATTGTTTGTTTCCTGGTTAATCCATGCTGCGGTCTGGTAAAACGTTGTCAGCAGTTTTATTGTTGTTATTGTAAGTCAATGTAATGGCTTAGCACTGGTTCGTAACCCATAAAAATAATGGAAAGGAAAAATAGAGAGACTGAACATGGATCAATCTCTGTTGCTGCCATCAATGTGTAGGCGCCAAGTTAACAGTCCGGTTAAAAAGAGTGGTGGTCAGCCGTGAAAATAGGACTCTTCTATAAACGTTACACCTTGGTTGGCGATTAGCGCGGCAGTCATTAACTCCCTTGAGTAAATACGAAACCCAGGGTTGGCGATGGCGTGCTCTTCCATTGCCAGTGAAAGATCAATCATCTCTGCAGAGAGCCAGCGCAGTTTGTCAGCAATTTGTTCTTTGGTCATTGGTAATCCCTCCTGGGGTGGGTGAAGAGTGGTTGGCATAAGTTGGGCCTGTGGTGGCCTCTATTGAGATGGCTATAGGGAAAGGAGTGCTCTCTTTCTTTTTGTGTGCGTGGGGTGCTTGCTTGACGGGCCACAGTTAAAGGTGATTTCATGTGCAACGTTCCGTTATGGGCTGTTATTCATTATGAATTATTCAAATTGAACTATAGCAGCCTGTCCCCGTGTTGTGTCAAGTAAATTTGAATAATTAATTTAAAATAGATGAGCATCAAAGAGAGAGCATTGGCCCTGATCGAAGTAAAGGGAGTTAGTCCTAAGCAGTTAGAGGGGCTGACGGGTATCGATAGGTATCGTTGGCAAAACCTGAAAAACAAGGAGGGACAGAAGGCTACGGAAGAGCATCTGGAGGCACTTGTTGGCTTGTGGCCGGAATACGCCTACTGGTTAGTGACGGGCAAGACACTGCCTAAAGTGGGGCAAATAGAACCAACGCTAGCCACTGAGTTGAAGATGGTTGCGGAGGATCAGGGAAAATACACTACATAATTACCGTGCAAGATAACTTCATCTTTCACTCCAAAATTACTGTCGTCTAATTAATCAGCCAATTTTTAAAGTGATTACCTTGATCTGGGGTTTGCCTGCATGGTTGATCAGCGCATTTAGAAAAGTGATAAATGATAGGCTGTATGCATGAGTTTTTGCCTATCGTGATGAGAAGTACCCCCCGCTTACATCATTAGGACCCCGGATTCCGAGGTTATACTTGTAAGCGGCAATCAATTTACTGCTGATAAAGAGACGGTAATATAATGTCGGCTCAATTTAAAGAAGGAGATAATAATGTCAAAAGCATCTGCACGACATCTGCTGGTGGATACTGAAGCACAGTGCCTTGAGATCAAGGCGAAGATTGAAGCCGGGGCGGACTTTGCCGCCATGGCTAAAGAGCACTCCAACTGCCCGTCAAAGCGTGATGGTGGTGATCTGGGTGAATTTGGTCGTGGCATGATGGTGCCTGAGTTCGATAGCGTGGTGTTCACTGCGCCGCTGCATGAAGTGCAGGGTCCGGTGAAGACGCAGTTTGGTTATCATCTGCTGGAAGTGACCGCCCGCGCTGAGTAAGCCTTAGCCACGGGTTTTATATTACAAAGGCCGACACCTTCTGTGTTGGCCTTTGTTTTTTAAGGCAGCGCCATTAGGTAATCAAGCAGCCGTTGGCGTTGGAGTGGTGATGCAAAGGTAGCGATGTGACGGCCATCTGGTAACAGCCACAACGCCTTGGGCGGCGCAGCGGCGTCGAAGAGCTGTTGGCCATGATGGTACGGCACAATCGAATCTGCTTTGCCGTAGATCAAAAGCAGTGGAATTGGCGCAATGTCAGCAACCGAATCTATCGGCTTATAACGGTCCGTCACTGTCCACGATAACGGGTATTGCAGTGGCCAGGTGAGCCAGAAGCCAGCGAATTTTTCACGGGCAATCTGCCGATAACTGCTGAAGCCGCTCTCCACAATCAGTGCCTTGATGTGGTCGCGATGGGCGCTGTGAGCAACGGCGTAGATGGCAAGTCCCCCACCTAAACTCTGGCCAAAGACAATGATAGGTTGGTCACTGTTTTTCTGTAGTTCAAGAGTGGTGGCGATTGCGCTTTCGACATCCCTGATCACACCTTCTATCTCACTCGCTCCCTGCGATTTTCCATATCCACGATAGTCGAAAAGAAAGACGTTGTAGCCTTGCTCCGGCAGCCAATGAACGCTGGCGATGTGAGTGCTGATGTTCTCGGCATTGCCGTGCAGAAAGAGCATGGTTCCGCGTGTAGTACCTTTGGCGGGCAGCCACCAGCCGTGCAGCAGGGTGCCGTCACTGGAACGGAATGAGACGTCGCGATACTCAAGGCCTATCTCTGCCGGTGTGCGTACCAGCCGTTCCATCGGCATGAAAAAAAGATTGGTGCAGCCTGTGAGCAGGAGTGACAACAGTGCTAGTAACGCAATGCGTCGCATCAGAAAAAACGCTGCCAGCTGAGATTGAGATCAGTGTACTCATCACCGAGTTGGCGCTGGCGTGACCATGACAGGCGTAGCGTATTGCTGTCATTGAGTGTGTAGCGCTGTTCGATGCCGAGGCTCTTTTCGCTATGGGTCTGGCCTGCCGCATAACGTTTGCCTGTGGCAAAAAGGTGCAGTGCCCACGCCGCTGTTGGATGGCTGATAATGCCGATGTTCGGACCGGCGCCAACGGCGTACCCCTTTCTCAGCTCATCTTTACTGGCGTCGATGCCCGCTGTTAGCAGTGCGTAGCTGATGCTGTGTGACCCGAGTGGCCAGCTCAGGCCTGCACCACCATTCGCGGTCGCTAACATCCGGTTTGACTGCTGCCCCTGTTTGCGTTGCAGACCAAAGTTGAACTGCCAGGAGATCGGCGTGGAGATATCTGAAACGGGTGTGAGCGAGATAATCTCCACCGGCGTGAACCGCTGCAATCGTGTCTGATCCGTTGTGCTGTTGTGGCGCAGCGCCAGTGTAAAGAAGGCGATCTGAGCCCCTTTGGCATAGCCCGCTTCTGGATCGAGCAGATCATGATAAGCGGGGCGTAGTTGTAGTTCCTGATAGTTTTGTTGTGCCGCTCTGCCCGCGATCAGTGAGCTGCGAGCGGTGTTGTGTCCCAGCTCGGGACGGGTGCTGGCAGGTACGCTGAGTTTTGGTGTTGTGACCGCTAACGTACTACGCGCCTGTAGCAGTGTATGGCGCTGGGTATTGTCATCCTTCACACCGTTGCGATAGGCAGAAAACTCATGAGCCAGCTCCAGTGCCTCAGCCTGCTGCGGCAGTGGCAGTGTGGTGATCCGTTCATCCTTTGGTGTGATCTCATTTTTGCTTAACAGCTTGATGAGGTCGATCTCTGGTGCATCGAGTTTTGCCAGACGGTAACTCAGTTGCGCATGGCGTGATGGGCGGAAGATCACGCTGTTCACCAAACCTGATTCATTCACCACCCTTACCGTGTCAGAGGGGATGGCCCAGGCGCTGAATTGGTTGGTGAGTTGCAGTTCGGGGCGCGCCATCTCCAGCAGTGAGAGCAGATGGTAAGAGCAGTTTTCGTCAAAGAAATAGTAGTCAAACCAGATGCCGCGCAGCTCCCAGGCGTGTAACAGCATGGTGCGGGTCTCGGCCTCAGTGAGATTGAGCTGATACTCCCAGATATCACGGTTCTCCATGTCGCTGTATTCGCGCACCTTGAGGTAGTAGGGCAGTACCGAGAAGCCACCGGGGTAACCACCAAACAACCCTTTGACCGCATAGGCGAGGCCCCCATCATCACCGGTGTCAGCACCGAAATTCAGGGCGTAGGCCAGCAGCCGTGTCTGCTCATTCTGACCATGGGCATCGATCCGCAGCAGGGTATGGCCAAACATCGAAGCCGGGCTGTTGATGTAGGCGGTAGGAAAGATGAGTGTGGCGCCAGCAGGGTTGAGCGCCTGTAGCCACTCTTCAAAACGTTGGCAGTGATATTCGGGTAGCCGTCTATTATCAAAACTGAGCGTCTGTTTCAGCCACTGGTAACGGGCGACAAACAGACACTGCGGGTGGAGCTGCTGTGTCTCGTCATCTGCTGGAAAATCGGCGAAGAAGGCGGTGAGGGTGGCATCGAGTTCAGCCTCGGGATTGGTTTTGCCATCGACGGCATTAAAGAAGCGTGGCGCATCGACCTGACTCTTATAGTGGCTGGGCAGCAGGCGTGGTTTGTAGTGCAGCAGCTTGAGCCACTCCGGCCGTTGCGCCAGCTGTTGGTGGTGGGCGGTTGCAATCAGTTCGTGGATGTAATCGCTGTCGGCAGCGCCAGATGCGGTTGGTGCGAGCAGCAGGCTCAGCAGTAATAGATTTTTCAGGTGGCGGAATACGACAGGTGCCATGAGCAATGCAGCTCCATTTCAAAGTTGTTAGCGCTATAAATAAAGATGCCCGGTGGAATAGGGATCCACCGGGCATGTTGGTGCGGTACTGATGATGCTACTTAGATTGCAGTGGCATATTTGCTCAGGTCAGCATTGGCAGCAACAACATCACGCAGTGACAGACGAATCTGTTCGGCGCTGACATCGGTGCCCGGGAAGATGCGGGCAAAGTTCTGCTGTGCCACACGGGCAAAGGCAGCCTTGTCCTGAGCATCAATGCCAATCAGTTGTGCCAGTGCGTCCAGGGTTTCGCCCTGACCGGCAGAGGTATCACGCGCCAAGGCGTTTTTGTTGCCATCAATGAACATGGCGGTCTTCCAGGAGGAGGAGACGGCGCCATCCTGGGTGCAGCCGGAGGTGCCAGAGGAGATGCCAAAGGTCTGGTTACCAGAGGTGCCATTGGTGGTCACTGCGAGTACTTGTGGTGCAGGGCCGGACTGGCCATCAAATACCTTTGATCCCCAGCCACATGAACCGACGTTTGCCGCCATGGCACCGGTGGAACCGAGTGCAAAAACCGCAGCAACTAAAATTTCCTTTTTGATTCTCATCGTATGATTCTCCCTCTGGAATTGAGTTGTGTAAAACAGCGACACCATGATTGTGCCGAGTTTTGTTATAGCGGCTATGCAAAATAGCGTCAAGTAGATAATCTTTACGGCGGGAGTCTGTTTTGAATAAAAATGAAAGGGCAATTGTTAATGGGTGATGTCATCAAGTTTCGTCGTCCGAAGCTCAGCGAAAAGCATAAAGGCAAGACGTTGTGCCAAACTGGGTTTCATAAGTGGCAGGTGGTTAAGGCACAACAGTTTGATGTAAAGCAGGGCAGGTTGGTGACGGTGTATCAGTGTGAGCGTTGTGGTGTGAAAAAAAGCGAAGCTCATTAATCACGTCTGTTTAGGCTTATACAGCGTTGATACCAAGAGGCGGGTTCTGCAGAAAGTGTGGTTGCCCGAATATAAAAAAGCCGCGAAATTTTACTGTCGCGGCCCTTTGAATTCATGGTGCCCAGAGACGGAATCGAACCGCCGACACGAGGATTTTCAATCCTCTGCTCTACCGACTGAGCTATCTGGGCGCTGGAAGGCGTGTATTAAACCAATTGCCTCTTTATGAGTCAAGTTTCTTTTCGGGCTTTACCGTATAAAAAGTGATCGTGATACTCTTTGCTCTTTCCTGCAGTGATGGATCAGGGGTGATGGTGGTGAGGCAGATGGGCGTGTTTTTTAAGGTGCTTTTGTTGGCGGCGTTGGCACTGTTTTCTCCGGTGAACATGGCGCAGGATGAGAAGGTGGTGCGTTTCCATCATGAGGATATGAAGGGGTGTGTTGCCTGTCATCAGGAGGGCGATGCGGAGCTGTTCCGTAAGGCGACCACAACCGCGTGTATCGAGTGCCACAAACAGAAAGGGGTGCGCACCGATCTGGGCAAGGCGCTGGAGCAGTTGGAGGCGGCGATTCTGACGGCCAAACCGTTGCAGCGGGCTGAGGGGCAGGGCCCTGGCATGAGTGTGCCGATCTATTACGAGAAGAGCCGCATTGGCGCCGAACCTAACGCGATGGTCCATATCCCGGCGGGCAAGTTTATTCGCGGTACCGATTATCGTCTGCCTGATGAGGGGCCGCGCCATGAGGTGACCCTGCCCGGTTACTACATCGATAAATATGAAGTGACCAATCTCCAGTACAAAAAATTTATCGACGCAACCAAGCGTCGTTCACCGGACCATTTTGTTAATCGCACCTTCCCGGAGGGTAAGGCGGATCATCCTGTGACCTTTGTCTCCTGGTTTGACGCGAAGGAGTATTGCGAGTGGACGGGCAGACGGCTGCCGGATGATAAGGAGTGGGAGAAGGCGGCGCGTGGCGGTGACGGTCGTGTCTTCCCGTGGGGCAGTGAGTTCAGCATCGACAAGGCAAATACGCCGGTGCGTTGGGCTGCTCTGAACTTAAAAGGTGATACCACACCCGTCGGTGCCTTTGAGGGTGGCAAGAGTCCTTATGGTCTTTATGATATGACCGGTAATGTCTGGGAGTGGACCTCGTCGTGGTACGAACCCTATCCCGGCAATAAACGCATTACTGAAAATTATGGTGAGAAATACAAGGTGCTGAAGGGCGGTTCATGGTGGGACTGCTCCTTTTATAAATGTGGTATCTCGGCGCCGGTATTCAACCGTAGTTTTTTTCATCCGCGCACCAAGAACGAGAGTTTTGGTTTTCGTTGTGCCAGCGATAAACCCAGCGATAAACAGGTTAAGCGATGAAAGTATTCTGGATAGTATTGCCACTGGCCCTGCTGGGGTGTGATCAAAAATCAGCGCCACCGCCGCAGGTTGTTACTGTGCCTGCCGGCATGGTGCTGATCCCGGCGGGCGAATTTCTGATGGGCAGCAATCAGATTGATGATTCAGGCAAGCAGGCGGAGTTCGGTTTTCGTGAGCCGATGTATCTTGATGAGCACCCGCAGCATCGTGTGATGGTCAGCGCCTTCTATATAGATGAACATGAGGTGAAGAGTGTCGATTACAAACAGTTCACCCTGGAGACAGGTGTTGAACCGCCACAGCCTTGGGTGCAAAACGGTTACAACGTTAACCAGGTGCGTCTGAGTGAGTTTGATGTCGGCACCTTGCGTAAGATTGCGACGGACTATTTTCAGCTGGATATGGACAGCAGCAAACTTGATAAAACGCAGCTACTGGCGGAGTTGAAAAAGATCCAGCAGCAGCAGGATCTGCTGCCCGTCACAGCGGTGAAGTGGTATGACGCCGCCACGTATTGTCTCTGGCGTGGCAAACGGCTGCCGACTGAAGCGGAGTGGGAGAAGGCGGCGCGTGGCAGTGATGGCCGTGACTATCCGTGGGGCAGCGAGTGGCAACAGGAGAAGAGTAATATCGGCAATGGTGAGTCGGTGCTTGCCAATGTTGGCAGCTATGCGGAGGATCGTTCGGTCTACGGTGTTTATGATCTCGGCGGTAATGTCTCCGAGTGGGTGGATGATTGGTATCGCGGTTATCCGGGGGCGGAGTACCAGAGTCCCTTTGCCGGTGACATTCACAAGGTGATCAAGGGTGGCGGCGCCGGTGTTGGCCATTACGCCCTGAGTTATTTCTTCCGCTCGGCGCGGCGGGGCCAGGCAGATCCTTCGGCGATGAGTACAGATGTCGGGTTTCGTTGCGCCCAGGATGCGGGCTAATTGAAGCGAACTCTCCCCGAGCAGGGGAGAGTGTGTAAAACAGCTTACTGCGCGGGCGGTACATACCCTTCTGGCATGGCTACGCCATCACCAAAGAGAAACTTATCCATCTCCTCTTTCAGAAAGCTCTGTGCCTTCTGGTCCATCAACGACAGACGGTACTCATTGACCAGCATGGTCTGATGTTTGAGCCACGCCTGCCACGCCTGTTGTGAGATCTCTTCATATATCTTTTTGCCGGTCTCGCCGGGATAGGGCTGACGTTCCAGAGCGGGCAACTCTTTGTTCAGTTTTTTACACATCACCATGCGGGCCATCGGACAATCTCCACTGTTTTGTTCTAGAAAGGCAGCCATTCTAACAAACAGGGGCGGGGGCGGCTATTCTCAATCCTGCTCTGTAAATGGACGTAACCATTAAGTGGTCAGGCTCTCCAGCAGCCGTTTTACCGGCGCCGCCAAGCCACGTGCATCGGGCATTGCCGGGTTGTACCAGACGCTGTTGCCGTCATCACGAACAGCATCGCTGGGGCCACTGATCTGCGCCACCACCGGTGTGATCTCCAGATGAAAATGGCTGAAGCTGTGGCGGACGGGCGTGGGGCGTGATTTCACCCGTGCTGGGTAACCGAGTTTCTGCTGACACCAGAGCAGAATCGCGGCGTCACTGTTGTCGCCTTCCAGCTCCGGCAGACTCCACAACCCGCCCCAGATACCAGTCGGTGGGCGCTGCTGGAGCAATACGGCGTTGTCTTGATCTTGCAGCAGTAGCATCGTCACCCGTCTTGTTGGAATGCTTTTTTTGGGCCGCGCCGTGGGCAGCGCGTTTTGCAGTCCCTGGGCGTACGCCTCACACCCCTGTTGCACCGGGCAGTCGCTGCAACGCGGTTTGCTGCGGCGACAGAGTGTGGCGCCCAGATCCATGATCGCCTGGGTGTAATCACCATTACGCTGCTGCGGGGTATGTTGCTCTGCCAGTTGCCACAGTGTTTTTTCGATGTTGGGTGTGCCAGGCCACCCCTCAATGGCGTGGTAGCGCGTCAAGACCCGTTTGACGTTGCCATCGAGAATCGCGTGGCGCTGCTGTCGCGACAACGACAGAATCGCCCCGGCGGTGGATGGGCCAATGCCCGGCAGTGTAACCACGGCCTCAACCGTCAGTGGAAACCCGCCATCAAATTCATCACGAATCTGCTGCGCCGCCTGGTGCAGATTGCGGGCGCGGGCGTAATACCCCAGCCCGGTCCAGAGGTGTAACACCTCATCCTGTGGCGCATTGGCCAGCGCGATCACATCGGGAAAGCGCAGCATAAAGCGTTCAAAGTAGGGGATGACGGTGCTGACCTGGGTCTGCTGCAGCATGATCTCGGAGACCCAGACACGATAAGCGGACTGCTGCTGTTGCCAGGGCAGATCTTTACGGCCATGGTTATCAAACCAGTGGAGCAGGCGGTGGCTGAAGGAGTCTGTTGGCATCACAA
>CAMTXZ010000106.1:0-10838 GCA_947085765.1 uncultured Chromatiaceae bacterium
AGTATCAAAAAACTGACGTATGCTTTTAATCATAATGTGCCATCACTTACTCTGGTATTTTCGTATGATCAGATCAACTTCAGCATTATCATCCACGACTCCCTGCCCCACCGTGATTTGCGCCGTCGCCACTGATTTATCTGGGTTAAAGAGCCGCACGATGTTGTCGTAACCATTGTCACGGGCCTCATCCACGGCTCGTTTACCGTTGGCATTGGTCACAGTCGTCTGCGCCCCAGCCTTGAGCAACAGCTCTACCGCCGCCTGATGACCACCCCGGGCGGCAAACATCAGCGCCGTCATACCACCACTACCATCACCATCGCGGGCATAACCCAGCTCGGGACGTTCGATGACATTGATGTCGGCACCCTTATCCAGTAACGCCTGAATCAGCCGATGATTGCCACTTTTGGCAGCCTGCATGATCGGGGTGATGCCGGCAGCACTGGCCTGTCCCGCATGGGCACCATTTTTCAGCAGCATCTCAACCACGCTGATGCGCCCCTGCTCCACCGCCGCGTAGAGCACGCTCTTGCCCAGGAAGCCGCGATAGTTCACATCGGCCCCGGCCGCTATCAACAGCCGCACCACCTCCAGATGGCCCTGCTCTGCCGCCCGGATCAGCACACTGTCACGACCCATGGCCGTTTTGGTCTGTGACTGATGACCGTTGCGACCTTCATATTCCAATGTATTGGCGTCGGCACCGTGGGCCAACAGTTTTTCCACCAGGGCACTATCACCTCGGGCAGCGGCGATAAAGAGCAGCAACTCACCCTGGCGATTGGCAATATCAAAGCGGCCGTTGTGTTCGAGCAGATAATCAACCACCTCGATATGCTCCGCCCGACCAGCGGCGATCATGGCGGTATCACCACGTGATGCCGCTGCCATCACTTCACGATCACTCAGTGGCGCGGAGGAGCGGCTCAGCGCAAACTCACGCAGCCCGAGCGGCACAAAGTTGACTTCAGCGCCTGCCGTTACCAACTGCTCCACCATCGGCAACCACCCTTCATGCGCAGCGGCCAGCAGCGGTGTTACGCCATTGCGATCGACATAATTAACATTGGTGCCACCACTCAGCAGCAGTTCACCCTTGTAGACATCACCAAGACGGGCAGCCTTGATCAGCGCATCATCGGGTCCCAGGCCAACATAGGCCTGTTCATCTTTGGCCCCTGCCCGCTTCAACATTGCGGCTATAACTGCATCCTGCCGCTTGTTGGCAAAAACCAATGCCGACTCACCATGGCTATTATTGAGATTGGGGTTGGCGCCATTATCCAGCAGTAACTGGGCGATGGCCGACCACTCCACCGGCTCTCGTGTCAGACCATGAGTGGTGGCGTACATCAGCGGCGTAAAGCCACTGTTAAATTTATTAGCGGGAATTGTATTTTGCAGGTTGGGATTGGCGGCGGCGTTGAGCAATACCTTAACCGTGCTCATATGACCATACTGCGTCGCCAGAAACAGCGCCGTCTCACCCTGATTATTTCTGATATCGACCGTCGCTCCAACCCCAATCAAGGTATGAACCAACTGATAATCACCTCGCGCCGCAGCACTCATCAACGCTGTGTGGGCCTGATCATTGGTCAGATTGATCTTCGCGCCACGCTCAAGCAACAACTGCACAATGGCAGTCCGGCCATTACCGGCAGCGGCGATCAAAGCGGTATCGCCATAGGGGTCTTTGCTGTTGATATCCATGCCACCATCAAGCAGGTATTTAAGCACCGACTCTTCACCGTAACGGGCCGCCAGCACCAACCGCTTGGGGCTGGCATCCACCAGGTTTGATGAGTCTGCCGCAGACTGCGCTACTGTAGCTGGTTCATCAACAGGCACAACAACCTCAGCCACGACTGGCGCTGCAACGGCCTGCTGCGCAACCTGACCCGGTGCGGCGCAACCGATTAATAAAACCCCCATGCCACCAAGCAAACCCCAGCCACTCAACGGTATACATTTAACTGAATATTGTTGCATAAAAATTCCCCCTGACATGTAACACGCCTTCGGTAACGTCAACCAATCTTTGAGGTCATCCATGACAAGAGGCAGGCGCAATATCTGACTAAACTACTCCTCCGAAAGCCATGCTACACCATCCCTACTTAGGTGCAATACGTGGAGTGTTATTTGCTTAGTTCAGACCTGGACCTCAATAATCGGCTGGCAGCGGCCCTCTCCAACCGCACCAGACCACAACCCCTAATTTTCACCTCTTTCTGGCGGCCTTACAGCAGCTAAAACATCCCCTCTAAATAGTTTCATAAAACCATTGCCATTCAGGGCACATTCAGCCGCCCTCCTCTAATCTGATAGTCGAGTAAGAAGTTCTCTTCCTTAACTTGTTTGCCGGGGAGAGCGGAAACAGGCACCAACCCACACAGGTTGGTCATACTAAAAGTAACAGGAGAACTATCATGAAAGCATTAATTGCTATTGTAGCCCTGGCCTCTGCCGTTATCGCTGCCCCCGCCATGGCTGATCTGGAGCTTGCCAAGAAGAGTGGTTGTCTGGCATGTCACAGTGTTGAAACCAAAATCGTTGGTCCCGCCTGGAAAGATGTTGCTGCCAAGTACAAAAGTGATGCAGGCGCTCGCACTGCATTGATCGCAACAGTAAAGACCGGCGGAAAAGGTAACTGGACTGCTGTGACTGGTGGTGTGCCCATGCCGCCTTATTCGCCCCGTGTTGCTGATGCGGATATAGAGAAGCTTGTCGATTTTATCCTCGCACTATAAGCAGACAAACACCCGGCGCTAAACGCGTCTCTCATCAAACCCCGAGCTGCCGCTTACTGCTGCGCTCGGGGTTTTTTTATCTCCTGAATAAATCATTTCAGACAACGCAGTCAGGTATAAATCGATATTTTATTGAACCGTATCGCTCTCCAGCATTCGCCACAGCGATTGCCCACCAGCACTCGTGTCGAGCATATTCATGTAGCTCTCATGACTAACCCGTTCATCGGCACTGGCGCTGATCACTCGCAGTGGTGGCCGATCCTGACTCAATGGTCTTATCACCTCCTGCCGATTGCCCGCGTCATCCTGTTCGGCGTCAAGCAGCAGCAGCGTCTGGCCACCCGTCATGGCGAGATAGACGTCGGCTAATATCTCGGAGTCGAGCAACGCACCATGCAGGGTACGGCTGGCGTTGTCGATGTCGTAGCGTTTACAGAGTGCATCAAGGCTATTGCGTTGGCCGGGGTGCATCTTGCGCGCCATGTCGAGCGTATCGAGCACGGTGCAGTGGTCAAGCACCTTGCCCCACTGCGGTCCCAGCAGTGACAGTTCATAGTTGATAAATCCAATGTCGAACGGGGCGTTATGGATGATCAACTCGGCGCCTTTGATGAAGTCGAGAAACTCGGCAGCGATACTGGCAAACAGCGGCTTGTCGGCCAGGAACTCATCGGTGATGCCGTGGACCTCAATAGCACTTTCGTCACTTGCGCGCTCGGGTTGAAGATATTGGTGATAGTGGTTGCCGGTGAGGCGGCGATTGAGCAGCTCCACACAACCAATTTCAATAATCCGGTGCCCTTCACGGGTCTCCAGACCGGTTGTTTCCGTATCGAGAATAATCTGCCGCACCTATTACTCCGCCACCTTAGTCAACTTCAGTTCATCAATACCAAGATTGGCCAGCTGATCAGCCTGCTCGTTTTCGGGGTGACCGCTATGGCCCTTGACCCAACACCACTGCACCTCATGGCGCGAACGGGCCAGATCCAGCCGCTGCCACAGATCGACATTTTTGACCGGCTGTTTGGCTGAGTTCTTCCAACCATTTTTTTTCCAGCCTTTGATCCATTCGGTGATGCCCTGCATCACATATTTAGAGTCGGTGGTCAGTTTTACCTTGCAGGGGCGTGTCAGCGATTCCAGCCCCTGAATGGCCGCCATCATCTCCATACGATTATTGGTCGTGGCTGGCTCACCACCATGCAGGGTCTTGACCTTCTCTTTGCTGCGCAATACCACCCCCCAGCCACCGGGGCCAGGGTTGCCGCGGCAGGCGCCATCGGTAAAAATTTCAACTATTTCCGACACTGTGTGCTCCGTGTAGTGGGCTGCGCCAGCTCACCCAGCAGTCGCCGTCGTGGCTGCCAGCGCGGTTTAATGGGGGTAAGGGTGGTGACCCGTTTCTGCGCCACCAATAAATAGGCGCCGGACAGGCGCGGCCAGAGGCGTTGCCCCAGCCGCTCCATGAACTTAAGTTTGTGCATCAATACGCGATTCTTCAGTGGCGGACAAAAAAAGTGGTGCTCTACCTTCACCACATCAAACCCCAGCAGCGCCATCCAGTCTTTGACACGGGTCACGCTGAGAAAGTCGCCACACCAGGGGGCCTGCCCCTTGCGACCGCGCACCAGACGCCAGAGTCCCCAGAGACTCCAGGGGTTAAAACCCAATATCACCACATACCCCTCGGGGATCAAAATACGATCCACCTCGCGCAGAATCTGGTGTGGATCGCGCTCAAACTCCAGGGTATGGGGCAACAGCACCACATCGACACTATCGGCAGCGATCGGGATAGCGTCGGGATAGGCATAGGTGCCGGGGCGGAGTGTCTCGCCACCGCCATCCGGATCGAGCAGGACGCGGTGTGGGATACGACTGCTGGAGAGCAGGTCATTCCCCAGCAGGCAGCCGATCTGAAGGATATGGTAACCAAACAGGGTCGACAAAATCTCGTCGAGTAACTGGCGCTCCTGCTGCAACAGCTGCTGTCCCACTGGGCGGTTGTACCAAGCGCGCAACCCCTGACGAATCGTATTGATCTGGTGACGCTTTAGACCGGCAATCATACTAGCGCCACCCTTTTCGCGTTACCATGCGACGCTCTTTGCATCAGACATGACGTCACCATTATGATAAACATCCAAACCATCCCTGCCTTTTCCGACAATTATATCTGGCTGATCCTGTTGGACGACCAACACGCAGCAGTGGTCGATCCGGGCGACGCCCACCCTGTCATGGCGGTGCTGAAACAGCAAGGGTTAAGGCTCAGCGCCATGCTCATCACCCACCACCACCACGACCATATTGATGGCATCCGGACCCTGCAAAACCATTATCCCGAGGCCCTTGTCTACGGCCCCGCCACGCTGCAGATCCCCCAGATCACCCACACGGTCGTTGATGGCGACATCATCACACTGGGCGAAGGCCAAGGCAAAATCGAACTGACCGTACTGGAGGTGCCGGGCCACACCGAGAGCCACATTGCCTATTACGGCGAGAATGCACTCTTTTGCGGTGACACCCTGTTTACCGCAGGTTGCGGCCGGTTACTCGGCGGCAGCGCCCAACAACTGCACGAATCTCTAAATAAAATCAAAAAGTTACCGATAACCACACAAGTCTACTGCGCACATGAGTATACCTTATCAAACCTGTTATTTGCCCGCATAGCGGAACCAAATAACCAACAGCTACTCGAACGGCAGTTGTTTGAGACAGCCAGACGCCAGCGCGGTGAGGCCACCGTGCCCTCAGCCCTGGCTCTGGAACTACAGACCAACCCCTTTTTGCGTTGCCAGGAGGCGACAATTAAGGCAAATACAGAGCAGTTTTGCGGACACCCCTTGCCAACAGAGGCGGAGATCTTCAAAGTGCTGCGCTACTGGAAGGACACACTGGATTAGTCCATCACAACAACAGCAGGATATACTTTGTGGTAGTCAAGAAAAAACAAAATAAGGTTACGATTTCTATGGGGAAAATGAAAAATACCGCCATCAAAAGCTGTGTTGGCGTATCTCTATCCATCATCATTGCAGGCTGTGCCGGCCAGACCAACCACTTAAAGACAAATGCCACGGCAAACACCACCGTTGATAGTACGGCCGCACAAACACAGCCCGTTATCACCAGTAGTCAACGACGTGTCCTGGACAAGAGACTGAACGCCATTCCGCCCGAGGAGGATATCGCCCTCGGCGACGATGAGAACACCCCTGATGATAATCTCGACAACGCCGTTGAAGACCCCTCTGCTGAAGATGAAGGCGAAGTCGGCACCGCGGTATTAAGCGCCGCCCAACAGCTGCTCAACAAAAACGCCCGTGGCGAACAGAACGACGACATCTGGCCACGGATTCGGGCCGGTTTCAGCCTGCCGGATCGCGATCACCCGAATGTTCAGCCCAGCCGCGAGTGGTTTGCCAACCACCAGACCTATCTCGACCGCACCTTTACCCGCGCCGCGCCTTATATGCACTACATTGCTGAAGAGGTAGAGGCGCGCCAGATGCCTTTGGAGATCGCGCTGCTGCCCGTAGTTGAAAGCGCCTTCCAGCCCTTTGCCTACTCTCGCAGCCACGCCGCCGGTATCTGGCAGTTTATTCCCGGCACCGCCACCCACTACGGCCTGAAAATCAACTGGTGGTACGACGGTCGCCGCGACATCCACGCCTCGACCAACGCCGCCCTGACCTATCTGCAAAAGCTGCACAATCAATTTAACGGTGACTGGCTGTTGGCACTGGCCGCCTACAACTCCGGCGAAGGGACCGTCGGCCGCGCCATCATTGCCAACCAGAACCGCGGCCTCGGCACCACCTTTTGGGACCTGGACCTGCCCAGCGAAACCCGCAACTACGTGCCGCGTCTTTTAGCGATTGCCACGGTTGTCGCCAACCCCGAGGCGTTTGGCCTCACCCTACGCGAGATCCCCAACAAACCCCTGCTAAAGCAGGTCAGCATCGGTTCCCAGCTTGATCTTGCCATCGCCGCCAAGATGGCCGACATCGACCTGGAAGAGCTCTACACCTTCAACCCGGGTTTCAACCGCTGGGCCACCGCCCCCAATGGCCCACACTCGCTGTTGCTGCCACTGGAAAAAGTAGAAGCCTTTGAGGTCAAGCTAGCCGCACTAACACCATCACAACGCATGGCATGGGTGCAGTACCAGATCAGACACGGCGACAATCTGGGGCAGATTGCCAAACAGTATGGCGTCAGCATCGCTGCCATTCAGCGCGCCAACAAACTCGACGGCAACACCATCCAGGCCGGTCAGACGCTGATGATCCCAACCTCCAGCCTTGCCTCCCAGGAGTATCTGCTGAGCGCCAACCAACGCCTGGAGAGCAGACAGAACAGTGCCCAGGCAAAACAGAAGATCATCTATACCGTGCGTAGCGGCGACACCCTCTCTCAGATCGCTGTCAAACAGAAGGTGAGTGTCACCACGCTCGCCAGCTGGAACAAGATGAAAACAAAAGACACTCTGTTTAAAGGTCAAAAACTGGTTATCTGGAAAGATGGCACACAGAGCGCCACCCGCCTCAGCCAGAACAGCAGCACAACCAAAAAGGTTAAATACCGTGTCCGCAGTGGCGACTCGCTGGCGCGCATCTCGCAGAAATTCAACGTCACTATCAACAACCTGAGGGAGTGGAACCCCAACGTGCGTGGCCAATTCATTCAACCTGGCCAACAACTGGTGGTCTACGTGGATAGAAACAGGAGCACCGATAACAGCTAAGTTTTACGCTGCCATCACACTACACAAAACCGGCCTCGCGCCGGTTTTGCTTTTTCCAGCCACAGACACACCGCCGCTGCTAGCCCAACGAGACCGCCTTGATCATCACATAGAGCTGCTGTCCCGGCGCCAGCGCCAAGCTCTGCAGCGACTTGCGGCTGATGCTGGCCAGCAGCGGTGCACCCACATCCAGCTTCACCTGCACTGCGTACTGATCCGCCGCGCCTTCAGCAATCTCCACTACCGTCGCCCTGAGCACATTGAGCACACTGGTAAGAGCGGCAGGTGGTTGCAGCGTCAAAGTGACATTACGCGCCAGCACCTGCACCCGTAGCGTGCTGCCGATATCCTGGTGCTGCAACGGCACATAGAGCGACTGGCCATGCAGATCGAGGCGTGTCAGCCCAAACTCCCGTTCGTGGGCCACCACCTGAGCCTCCAATACCGCACCGGCCAACGCCCCGAGTGAATCGGCCCAGCGCAGATCACTGCACACCTCCAGCAAGGGGCCGCTGGCCACCACTCGACCATGCGACATCAGCAGCAGCGTCTGCGCCAGCGGCAGAATCTCCGTCAACGAATGGCTGACATAGAGCAGCGGCAGATGCAGCTCACTGCCGAGTCGTTGAATGTAAGGTAGGATCTCCTGTTTGCGCTGCTCATCAAGCGAGGCCAGCGGCTCATCCAGCAGCAGCAATCGTGGGCTGCTGAGCAGCGCTCGACCAATCGCCACCCGCTGTTGCTCCCCCAGCGAGAGGTGTTCGACACTTCGCGCCAGCAGCGGCTGCAGCTCCAGCAACTTCACCACCTGCTGCCATTCGATGGTACGCATGCCGGCTGCCACACGGCGATAGCCGAACTCCAGATTGGCCTGCACACTCAGGTGGCTGAAGAGACGCGGCTCCTGAAACACAAAACCAAAACGTCGCGCATAGGGCGGCACAAAGATGCCGGCAGCATCATCCTGCAACAGCTCATCACCCAAACGCAGATAACCGCCGGGGCTACGCATGAGTCCGGCAATGCAACGCAACAGTGTTGATTTACCCGCCCCGGAGGGGCCAAAGATGGCACTTGCCCCCTGCGCCGGGATATCAAACTCGGCCGCCAGCGCAAACTCCGATAGCTGTAACTCAAAGCGCGCCGCTAGCCGGCTCATCTACGCCCACCACGCTGCATGCCATAGACCAACAGCAGCACCACAAAGGTGAAGAGCAACAGGCCAACGGAGAGGATATGGGCGGTGCGGTAGTCGAGCACCTCAACACGTTCAAAGATCGCAATCGAGAGCACCTGGGTCTTGCCGGGAATACTGCCACCCACCATCAGCACCACGCCAAACTCACCCAGCGTATGGGTAAAACCCAGCACGGCCGCCATGATGTAACCGCGCCGCGCCAACGGCAGCACCACCGTAAAAAAAGTATCGAGCGGCCGCGCACCCAGCGACCAGGCGGTCTCCAATGGCTTGCGCCCCATGGCGGTAAAGGCGTTCTGCAACGGCTGCACCACAAACGGCAGTGAGTAGATCACCGATGCAATGACCAGCCCGCCAAAGGTAAAGGTCAGCGCTGAGCCAGTCAGCCCCAACCAAGCACCGCCCAACCACCCCTCCGGCCCCAGCAGAATCAACAGATAAAACCCCAGCACCGTCGGCGGCAAGACCAGCGGCAACGCCACCACCGCCTCCAGCGGCGTGCGCCAACGCGATCCGGTCTGGGCCAGCCACCATGCCAATGGCGTGCCCAACAACAACAGCACTACTGTTGTCACCGATGCCAATTGCAGCGTCAGCCAGACCGGCGCCAGATCAATAGTGCTCAACACCGCATCTCATGGTCACCACACAACTCATCATAGAAAATGCCACTCCGAAAATCTGGCCGCCTGGCCGTGATAACACCCTTGTTCATCAATCACATTCCAGACCGTGGCGCGCTCGATCAGAAAACGGCGACCATCTTTGGCAATCCGCACACCACTGTAGTCGTCGATAAAACCGTGTCTCTTGACCTCATCCAACAACCGCTCCCGCGCCTCACGGTTGGGCTGCTCTGCCGAGTAACGGGAAGGCAACGCGGTAAACTCCTCCCAGCGCATACCAAAAAGACGCAAGGCGGTTTTATTGCCGTAGTTGAAGATGGGATCGGCCTCGGTGCCGTGGGAGACCAGCGCAAACGGCGCGTTATTCACAACATCGACCAACGCCTCAGGCGAAAGACCATCAACTGCCAGCAGTGGCCGTCCCGTCAAACGGTGGTAGCTACTGAGCAGTAGAGTGAGATGGGGAGCCAGTAATTTAATCTGCATCTATAAACCCAAGGTCTGTCAGCAACTCCAAGGTCTGTTCATCAACCATCATGCTGGTGATCGCCAGCGCACTTACCCACGCCACATCCACCACCCCGGCGCCACACTGCAACTCACCGCCGAGATAGTCGGCCTCAATCTCAATGACCACACGCTGTTCTTCGGCTTCCAGCAACACCCGATCATAGGCGTGGATCACCGCACCGGCACGAATCCTGATACCAGTGCTAGCCAGCATTTGCTGCTCAAGGGAGTGTTGCAGATGTTCGCCCCACAACAGTGGTGCAGTGGGGATCGACCAGCGTTGCGCAGTGGCAGGATCATCCCGCTTCACCAATAATACCGCGCCGTAGTGCACCACCACCGCCGCCACCTCAACAACCTGGCGTCTCATCACCACCTCACCCATGCGCTAAAATCCTGATGCCCACCAAGCAAAAACTCAATAAAACCCCGCATTTCTTGTCGCCCACCCCCTCTTCCGCGTAAACTGTCGGTTTAACGCAACCAAGGGCAAAACACTATGCAAATCGGCAATAACAAGGTAGCCGTAATCACTTACACACTAACTGATAACAGCGGCACTGTCATCGATCAAGCCACCACACAAGAACCCTTCGCCTTTATTCAGGGCACCGGCAATATCATCCCCGGTCTTGAAAAAGCGCTGGACGGCAAACGTGTCGGCGACAATATCAATATCACTGTTGAACCCGCCGAAGGTTACGGCGAGCGCGACGATGCACTCACTCAGGTACTCGCCAAGGATATGTTTGAAGGTGTTGATGAAATCACACCCGGCATGCAGTTTCATGCACAAACTCCCAATGGTATGAGCATCGTCACCGTGACTGCGGTTGAGAGCGACCAGGTCACTATCGACGGCAACCATCCACTGGCTGGTGTGGTACTGAACTTCGACGTCAACGTGCTTGAAATACGCGACGCTACCGAAGATGAGATCGAGCATGGTCATATTCATGGCGAGAGCTGTGATCACTAATCCA
>CAMTXZ010000107.1:0-16991 GCA_947085765.1 uncultured Chromatiaceae bacterium
CCCAACCTCAGCGGCCTGAGTGTGCAATACCTAGTCAGCGCCACACAGGCCTATCAGTCGGGGCAGCGCCAACATAAGGGGATGCAGCAGATGGTCTCCTTCCTCAGTGATACCGACATCGAAAGAGTCGCCTACCACTACGCCATGCAGCCGCCCCAGCCCAAGCCACAACCAAAAGTAGCGAGCAGCGACAGCGCTGCGGGCGAAAAGCTGAGCAGCGCCTGCACCGTCTGTCATGGTGAATTGGGCATTAGCCAGGAGCCTGCCGCCATGCCGAGTCTGGCAGGACAGAGCGCCGCCTATATCATCAGTGCAACCCAGGCCTACGGCAACGGCAAACGCCAAAACGACAAGATGGCCAAGGTGGCTGCTGAGATTAAAACAGCAGAGCTGCAACAGATCGCCGCCTGGTTGGCTGCGCAGACACCGGCCCAGGTAGAGACCTGGCTACCCGAAGAGCCGGCCATGATCGTGGAGAAAAGATGCAGCCGCTGTCACGGCGAGCGAGGCTTCAGCACCACCCCCGGCGTGCCGCGCCTGGCAGGGCAGAGCGAGCCTTACATCATCCTGGCCGTAAAACAGTATCAGCAGGGCAGCCGCAAAAATGCAGAGATGGAGGCGATGGCCTATGGCCTGAGCCTGATCGAGATCAAGGCGATTGCGGCCTATTACGCCAGGCAGCAAGCGCCACTATGACTCATCTGCTGATTTGCAATACACTGCCATTCAGCATGCTCCCCGGATTGAACTGATGCTGATCCGGGCTACTCACGACAGAACAAGCGAACCGCGATGGCCTACTTCACCAAAGATTATCACCCACCCGGCACCTCGCCGGGCACCTTGGTCTCACGCGAGACGGGCAGTACAGCGCTCTATTTTCATCTGATCGATTACAGCGATGGCCGCTTTACCGAGCAGCAGCTCGACAGCGCCGCCGCCTGCAAAGAGTATCTGACTCACGAGGCTACCACCTGGATCCATATTCCGGGACAGGTGCAGCCCGAGCTGCTGCGCGAGCTGGGGACGCTGTTTGGTCTGCACCCGCTGGCGCTGGAGGACATTCTCAATACCGGCCAGCGCCCCAAAATCGACGAGTATGATGAACAGCTATTCATCACCCTGGCGGTACCTGTGGGCAATGCCAACGACATCGAGGTCGAGCAGCTTTCGCTGTTTCTCGGCAGTAACTATCTGATCAGTTTCTACCCGGGCAGCGATACACTACTGGAGCCGATTCGCAAACGGCTGCGCAACCATGGCGACCGGCTCCAGACCCAGAAAGCCGACTATCTGCTCTACACCGTGCTCGATCTGGTGGTCGACATGGGTTTCCCACTGCTGGAAGAGTTTGGCGATGTCATCGAGACCCTCGAAGATACACTGCTCGAATCCCCCAGCCGCAGCACCCTGGGGCAGATCCACACCATCCGCCGCGAGCTGCTGCAACTGCGACGCATGATCTGGCCACAGCGCGAGGTGATCAACCGCCTGTTACACGACGACCATCCACTGATCCAGCGCAGCACCCACATCTATCTGCGCGACTGTTACGACCACAACATCCAGATCATGGATCTATTGGAGAACTACCGCGACATGGCCAGCAGCATGCTTGATGTCTACCTCTCCTCCGTCAGCAATCGCCTCAACGACACCATGCGGGTACTGACACTCATCGCCACCATCTTCATGCCACTCACCTTTGTCGCCGGGGTCTTTGGCATGAACTTCGGCAACAAGAGCGACAGCCCCTGGAACATGCCCGAGCTCAACTGGTACTACGGCTACCCGATGGCGTGGGGCATCATGATCAGCATCGCCATCGTCATGCTCATCTTCTTCAAACGCAAAGGATGGTTACAACGTAACAGTGACATCAATGAACGATAAACAACTTACTGTCGGCTGGCGTGAATGGCTGGCGCTGCCGCAACTGAATCTGCGCTGGATCAAGGCCAAGGTCGACAGCGGCGCCCGTACCTCAGCACTGCACGCCTTTTTTATTGAGCCTTATAGCGAGAACGGCATCGCCATGGTGCGTTTTGGCATCCACCCACAACAGCGCCGCCGCGATGTCGAAGTGATCTGTCACGCCGCCGTCACTGACGAACGTAACGTCACCGACTCCGGCGGCCATAAAGAGCGCCGCTACGTCATCACCACGCTACTGCGCGCTGGCACCGAAGAGTGGCCGATCGAACTTACACTCACCAACCGCGACACCATGCGCTTTCGTATGTTGCTGGGGCGCACCGCCATGCAGGGGCGCATGTTGATTGATCCCGGCGCCGCCTACCTGCTCGGCAAACCGACACGTGAACAGCTGCGCGCGCCGTTCATCGATCCATAAGCGTCTACGGTTATACTCATACTCCCCCACACCACAACTCAAGCGGGTACTTCTTATGAAAATCGCCGTCCTCTCATGCAATCCCAGACTCTACTCCACCCGCCGCCTGATAGAGGCCGGCACTCAACGTGGCCACGAGATGCATGTCGTCAACACCTTGCGCTGCTACATGAACATCGCGTCTGACAAACCGAGCATCCACTACAAGGGTGAAGATCTGGTGGGCTACGACGCCATCATTCCACGCATCGGCGCTTCGATCACCTTCTACGGCACCGCCGTGGTACGCCAGTTTGAGATGATGGGGGTCTTCTCGATCAACGAATCTGTGGCGATCAGCCGCTCGCGCGACAAACTGCGGTCGCTGCAACTGCTGTCACGCAAGGGGGTTGGCATGCCGATCACCGGCTTTGCCCACTCCCCTGATGATGTCGAGGATCTGATCAAGATGGTCGGCGGCGCACCGCTGGTGATCAAACTCCTGGAAGGCACACAAGGGATCGGCGTGGTGCTGGCCGAAACCAAAAAGGCGGCCGAGAGTGTCATCGAGGCCTTCATGGGGCTGAAGGCCAACATCCTGGTACAGGAGTTTATCAAGGAGGCCGGTGGCGCCGACATCCGCTGCCTGGTGGTCGGCGGCAAAGTTGTCGCCGCCATGGAACGCCGCGCCCAGGAGGGGGAGTTCCGCTCCAACCTGCATCGCGGCGGCTCCGCCAGCCTCATCAAGATCACACCCAAGGAGCGCTCCATGGCGATCCGCGCCGCCACCACCCTGGGGCTGAATGTCGCCGGTGTCGATCTGTTGCGCTCCAGCCGTGGCCCGCTGATCATGGAGGTCAACTCCTCCCCCGGTCTCGCAGGAATCGAAACAGCAACCGGCAAAGACATCGCCGCCATCATCATCGAACTGATCGAAAACAGCGCCAGCCCCAACAAAACCCGCACCAAAGGCAGAGGCTGATGCAACCTATCACCATCAATGGCAATGAGATAAAACCCGGCAGCCGCACCACCATCGACCTGCCGGTAGGCAAGCTCTACACCCACACGCCGATGTCGATGCCAGTGCATATCATCCACAGTCGCAAGCCCGGACCAAGCCTGTTTGTCAGCGCCGCCATTCATGGTGATGAGATCAACGGCGTTGAGATCATTCGCCGCCTGCTCAAACTGCCGGCACTTAAACAGATGCACGGCAGCCTCATCGCCGTGCCCATCGTCAACGTACACGGCTTCATCAACCAGTCGCGCTACCTGCCCGACCGGCGCGATCTCAACCGTGTCTTTCCCGGTAGTGAAACGGGATCGCTGGCGGCCCGGCTGGCCAGCATCTTCATGCGCGAAATTGTGGCCAACAGCAACTACGGCATCGACATCCACACCGGCGCCATTCACCGCAGCAACCTGCCGCAAATCCGCGCCAACCTTGATGACCTCGAAACCGAAAAATTGGCGCGGGCATTTGGCACGCCCGTGATCATCTCCTCCTCACTGCGTGACGGTTCACTGCGCGAGGCGGCCGCCGAGGCGGGTGTCCCGACACTGCTCTATGAGGCGGGCGAAGCGTTGCGCTTTGATGAGGTGGCGATTCGCGCCGGTGTGCGGGGTGTCATCGAAGTGATGCGCACCCTCGGCATGCTGCCCGCCAGCCGCCGCCAGGCCAACATGATTGATCCGGTCATCACCAATACCACCTACTGGGTGCGCGCCGCCAGCAGCGGCATTCTGCGCCCCATGATCAAACTGGGCGGCCACGCCGAAAAAGGCAGCCTGCTCGGTGTCATCTCCGACCCCTTTGGTGAAAAGGAGGTACAGGTGATCTCCCCCTACAACGGCGTCATCATCGGTCGCACCAACCTGCCCCTGGTCAACGAAGGTGATGCGCTCTTTCACGTCGCCCGTTTCAAGGAGCACAGCGAGGCCGCCGCCCTGATTGAAGAGTTTAATGACCACCACCTGCCGGAGGCCAACGAACCCTCTGGACCAGAGGGACCTATCATTTAACCCACAGATGCTGCGACCACCCACCGGGGTTATGAACTTAATAGCAAGCCAACCCGTCTACCTCCACACATATCGGGAAGGCCGTACAGCTCATTGCACTGCCTGGCGATGGAAAAACAGGTACCGACTCCACTCGCCGCAGCTTAAGCACACATGCATGCTAATCGCCTTGAAATAGAAACATGGCTCCATCCACCATGCCCAGTTCACGCCAAGAGAAGGAGAGCGAAGCGGTAAAAGTAATTCTGCTCAATGTCACTGTCATAGCGCTATCCGACAGCCAGTCATTAACACCCTGCTTATTCATAGCCTAATCATCGTTATTTATATGCCGCTATAAAGCTGCACCACTACCGAAATAGCCGCCAATTAAACGGACACACCCCGGCCACTACAAAAACGGCTTGATCTTTGATGCCAGTTAATGTTCTATATGAGCACTTTTGAATATACCAATTAAGCAATGACCATGATATTTAACAGGGTACTTAATCGATAATTAAACCACCAAGTAACCGCTGCGGGGGGCGGCGGTTACAACAAAATGAAGTGATATGTCAGACCTAAATAACAGCAGCGCTAGCAACAAGACTTATGGCAGCCCCACTCCCCTTCCAAACTTGGTGGATGAGCGCAGCGAACGTTGGGCTTTTTTTGTTTTTTTGGTGTTTCTGATAGTGCTGTTTAGCACCGCCGCATGGCTCATCCTGGGTGACCACAGCTCACCTGAACCAGCGCAAACAGAAACCGCCTTCATCAGTGCCGAACTCATCACCATTCGCGAACCGATTCAACCCCTACCGCTCAAAGTAACGCTCAATCCCGACAAGGTCCTGTTAGGGCAGACGCTCTTTTTTGATACCCGCCTCTCCATAAGCGACACTATCGCCTGCGCCAACTGCCACGACCTGAATCAGGGCGGTGCAGATGGCAAACCTGTTGCTACAGGTGTCGATGGTATCCAAGGCACGATCAATACTCTGTCGGTATTTAATGCCGCCTACCATATCGCCTGGTTCTGGGACGGCCGGGCCACTACCCTGGCCGACCAGATCGATGGTCCGATTCATAACCCTACAGAGATGGGCATCACCTGGGATGTGCTGGTAAAAAAACTGGGACAAATCCAGGAATACCAAACGTCGTTTGGGGCACTCTATAACAGTGGTGTCACCGAAGAGAACATCAAAGATGCAATCATTGCCTTCGAAAAATCACTCATAACACCCAATGCCCGCTTTGACCGATATCTCAGAGGTGAAACTGATGCTATAGATGCCAATGAAAAACATGGCTATCAACTTTTCAAGGATTACGGCTGCACTGCCTGTCATCAGGGTATGAACATCGGTGGCAACATGTTCCAGGTCTTTGGTGTGGCAAAAAACTATTTTGATAACCGCGGCAATATCACCCAGGCCGATTTGGGACGCTTTAATGTCACCGGCCGTGAGGAGGATAAGTATCGATTCCGCGTACCCAGCCTGCGCAATGTAGTATTGACCGCCCCCTATTTCCACGACGGTTCAAGAGAGACCCTGGATCAAGCCGTACACGTTATGGCCGAATATCAGCTTGGCCGCACCATCTCTGACGAGGACGTAGCTTTTATTGTCAGCTTTCTTCACACGCTCACTGGCGAATATCCCTACCAGGGGCAACAATGAACAGCGCATTGAGACAGATCGCCATCATTCTTGTTGCATCACTCTCACTTACCTTTCTCTATATCAAAACACAGGATAACCATACCCAAACATACAATAGGGTGATAGAGCTGTTAGGACTGATAAAACAGGAAGATTCGACTTTTAACCAGGATATTTTAAAAGTTCGTTACAACCTGTTGATGCACTATGACACACTCAAAAATGAGCGCGTCAATATGACCTCACTGTTGCATAAAATCCAGAACAAAGAGTTTGAGGCGCACCATCATGATACCGAAATCAACGAGCAACACATCAAAGCACTTGAAACACTAATCAATAACAAACTGGACCTGGTTGAAACGTTCAAATCCAGAAATGCCATTCTTAAAAACTCTTCACGCTATCTGCCTTCCGGTGTCGAGACAATGGTCAAAGGCATGATCGAACACAAGGTGAGTACACAACTCATCAACCAGATTTACGGCCTGCTTAGCAATACATTAAGTTACAGCATCACTGCTGACGAGACGTTTAAAAACCAGGTCATTGATCTTGTCACCGTCATCGATACCAGCCGCCAGCGCTATCCTCCAGAGCTACAGCAGGCACTCGATCATCTATTCCTGCATGCCCACATCATCATCCGTGAAAAGCCTGCCGTTGACGATCTGGCAGAACAGATAACCAATACCAATATCGCTCAACAACTCGACAACCTGGCCAACAATTACACCTATTACCACAACATCATGAACGACGAAAAACGCATCTATCAACGTTATCTCTACATCTTCACTTTGGCGCTGCTGGGCTATATCAGTTATATCGTACTGCGCCTGCGCAACAGCGCCGCAAAACTCAAACGCACCGTTATCGACCTCAACTACCAGAAATTTGCCATGGATCAGCACTCCATCGTCAGCATCGCCGACGTCACCGGCAAAATACTCTACGTTAATGATCGACTAGTGGACGTGAGCCAATATTCCCATGAAGAGCTGCTGGGGCAAGACCATAACAAACTCAGCTCCGGCTACCATTCAGCAGAATTTTTTTCCAATATGTGGCGCACCATCGCCAGCGGTAAGGTATGGAATGGCCAGATAAAAAATCGCAGCAAAAATGGTCGTTACTATTGGGTCGACTCAACCATCGTGCCATTTATGGATGAAAACAATAAACCTTATCAATACATATCAATACGCACTGACATTACTACACATAAAGAGTTGGAAGAGGCGCTGTTCCGGGAAAAAGAGCTGGCGCTGGTAACCTTGCAGGCCATTGCAGATGGCGTAATCACCACCGATATTCACGGCAAGGTTGAGTACATAAATCCACAGGCGGAACATCTTACCGGCTGGAGCCATGCTCAGGCGCGCGGACGCGACTTAACCCAGGTATTTTCGATTCATGATCAGAGCAGTGCCAACCAAATTACTAATCTGGTCGAACTCTGCCTGAAAGGTGAAAGCACTTTTCTTGAATCAAACGTTATTCTCAGCAACCGCAACGGCCACGACTACGCCGTCGAAATCGCTGTAACCCCGCTGCTCAGTCGTGACGCCCTCGCCATTGGTGCGGTCGTGGTGGTGCATGACGTCACTGCCGTACGGACACTGGCAAGCCAGATGAGTTACCAGGCGTCGCATGACGCCCTCACAGGCCTCATCAATCGGCGCGAATTTGAACGCCGTCTCAGCCTGCTGTTAGAGAGCGCGCAAGAACACAATTATGAACATGCACTCTGTTATCTTGATCTTGATCAATTCAAACTGGTGAATGATACCTGCGGCCATATCGCCGGTGACGAACTGCTGCGACAACTGGCCACTGTACTCTCCGCCAATATTCGCGACCGCGACACCCTGGCCCGTCTCGGTGGTGATGAGTTTGGCGTTCTGTTGGGCGAGTGTCCATTAGCGAAGGCGCAGGAAATTGCCGAAAAAATCTGCGCCATCGTTAAAGACTTTCGTTTTATCTGGGGCGATAAAGCCTTTGAACTCGGCGCCAGCATTGGTCTGGTAGCAATCAACAGACTCAGTGAAAACATCACCAACGTAATGAGTGCCGCCGATACTGCCTGCTATGCTGCCAAGGACAGAGGCCGCAATCGGGTACACGTCTACCAAGCCGATGACGCAGAGCTGCAACAACGTCACGGCGAAATGCAATGGGTACCGCGACTGGCTCAGGCGCTTTCTGAAAACCGTCTCAGACTCTACTGCCAGCCCATTGTTCCCGCCCAAAGTAATGATGAACCGGGATATCACTACGAAGTACTGCTGAGAATGCTCGATGAAAATAACCAGCTGGTACCTCCCGGCGCTTTTCTACCGGCTGCCGAGCGTTACAACCTCATGCCCACCATCGACCGCTGGGTAATACGCGAAACCTTCGCCGCCTATCAAAAACATGCCCGCAATAATATCGATATGCAACATGATAAATGTGGCATCAATCTCTCAGGTTCCTCACTCAACGATGACCAGTTCCTGCGTTTCCTGCACGAGCAGATCGACTACTGGCAGATACCCTCTGAGGTGATCTGTTTTGAGATCACCGAAACCGTCGCCATCGCCAATCTTGCCAAGGCTGTGCACTTTATCAAGGAGTTAAAAAAGCGCGGCTGCCGTTTTGCACTTGACGATTTTGGCAGTGGTCTCTCATCATTTGCTTATTTAAAAAACCTGCCCGTCGACTATCTAAAAATAGACGGCAACTTCATTGTCGATATCGTCGACGACCCCATCGACTTCGCCATGGTCCGCTCCATCAATGAAATTGGCCATGTCATGGGCATCAGCACCATCGCTGAATATGTGGAAAATGAAATGATTGTCGCAAAACTCCACCAGATTGGTGTCGACTACCTGCAAGGCTACGCCATCTCAGAACCGCTCCCCATCGACGACTATTTTCAGCAACGTCAACAAACAAGCAAAAACCATAGTGATTAAACCGCATCAAGAAACGCCACAGCGCAGCTACCCAACCACCTCAATCTGCGATTAAGCATATGGTTTCCAGATAACAATCCTCCATCCCCCCCCAATCAATACACGGCGCGTACCAACAGCCAACCTGATAATAATTGTAAACACTTGTTGCCAAGGGCTTTTAATTTAGCCTCATCATGGTATCTTGCGCCGAGAAGCAACCATGAGGCCGCAATACTCACATAAACAAGCATCCTCACGTATCGGCATTTTCCAGCAATGAGTCACTCGCCAGAGACAACAAGACCAGCTATTTTCATCAGATGATTGAAAAACCGACTATTACCAGATGTGATGCAGAAAAAATTGGTGTTTTTTAACAACGATACCGACTGTAAAAATCAGTCATTCAACACATAACCATTTCAACTTTGAAGAGGAAGATATTATGAGCATAATGAAAGAGTTTAAAGACTTTGCAGTCAAGGGAAATGTCATTGACATGGCCGTCGGTATCGTCATTGGTGTCGCGTTTGGCAAAATTGTCTCATCCTTTGTTGGTGATGTGATTATGCCCCCGATTGGCGTACTTCTAGGTGGAGTCGACTTTTCCAGCCTGGCAATCATCGTTAAAGAAGCCGCGGGAGATGTTCCAGCCGTTGTCATCAGTTACGGCAAATTTATGCAGACCTTGGTCGACTTTACAATCATTGCATTTGTGATATTCATGGTTGTAAAAGCGATAAATTCCACCAAGAAGAAGGTAGAAGAAGCACCAAAAGCTCCACCTGCACCTTCAAAAGAGGAAGTGCTACTGACAGAAATTCGCGATCTGCTTAAAGATAAGAAGTAAATCTACACGATCATTTACATGTACAGCGCATAACAGATCTATCAACTCGGCCTGCCAAAAGCTGCTCACTTCACTATGCAGTTGTTGGCAGCCAGTTACCAGTTTCAACCGCCATACCCCATCTACAATTAAGCCCGGCGTGGCCAGCAGCTCATTGCCCGCCACCTCCATATCAACCCATTATGTTTCATTTCCCCTTTCAATCGTCGAGGGTTCACTTGGCTATTGCATTTCTCTAGTGATTTTAGTCAGATAGGTGCCTGAACAAAACACTCCGCAAAAATGAGGCACCATCATGACTATAAAATCATTTCATCCACCACAGCGCACCCTGATGGGTCCGGGGCCGTCGGATGTTAATCCACGTATTCTAGAGGCGCTGGGGCGGCCGACCATTGGCCATCTTGACCCGCTGTTTGTGGAGATGATGGATGAGGTTAAGGGGCTGTTGCAGTACGCCTTTCAAACTCGTAACGAGCTAACCATGCCGGTATCGGCGCCGGGTTCGGCGGGCATGGAGAGCTGCTTTGTTAATCTGATAGAGCCGGGTGATAAGGTGATCGTCTGCCAAAACGGTGTGTTTGGCGGGCGCATGAAGGAGAACGTGGAGCGCTGCGGCGGCGTGGCGGTGATGGTGATGGATGAGTGGGGCCGCGCGGTGGACCCACACAAGCTTGAGGATGCACTCAAGGCCAATCGTGATACTAAAATTGTGGCGTTTGTCCATGCCGAGACCTCAACCGGGGCGCAATCCGATGTTAAAACCCTGGTGGAGATTGCCCATCGTTACGATGCCCTGACTATTGTTGATGCGGTGACCTCATTGGCCGGTACCGCGCTGTTGGTGGACGAGTGGGGGGTGGATGCCATCTACTCTGGCACACAGAAATGTCTCTCCTGCACACCGGGGCTGTCACCGGTGAGTTTTAATGAACGAGCACTGGAACGTATTAAACAGCGCAAACACAAAGTGCAGAGCTGGTTTATGGATCTAAATCTGGTGATGGGCTATTGGGGCAGCGGCACCAAACGCAGTTACCACCACACCGCGCCGGTCAATGCGCTGTATGGTCTGCATGAGGCGCTGGTGATCCTCAATGAAGAGGGTTTGGCCAATGCCTGGGCGCGTCACCAGAAATATCACCTTGCCCTGCGTGCCGGCATCGAGGCGATGGGGTTACAGTTTGTGGTGCCCGAGGCAGAGCGGCTGCCCCAGCTCAATGCCGTAACGCTGCCGGCCGGGGTTGATGATGCGCAGGTGCGCTCAATGCTGCTTAACGATTATCAGCTGGAGATCGGTGCTGGCCTGGGCGTCATGGCGGGCAAAGTATGGCGTATCGGTCTGATGGGGCACGCCTGCAATGGCCGTAATGTCCTGCTCTGCCTGCATGCCCTGGATGATGTGCTGGGACGCCTCAAGGCGCCCATTGAGCGGGGCGTGGCCGTGGCTGCTGCGCAACAGCAGCTGGCAACGTAGAAACAGCTGCCACTCCTGTCGCTGGCTCAACCATATCCGCCCCCTGAGGGCGGATTATTTATTCTAACCCTCACTCATTACACAGCAGGAGCTGTCACCCGCCCCCTTACCGGGTTACTATATGGGGCTATTGTTAATCTACTTTCACCCGCTCTTAACCGCAGAATCAAACCATGACTGAAGCTGTTGCCAAGCACACGCCCAGCCACCCCGCCGCTTGGTGGGGTCCGCGTGAATTGGAGTGTCAACAAACGTTAAAAATCGATCTGGAAGGGTTGCGATTGGCGATTACACGTCATGCCAACGAATGGGGGTTTTTCTATGACCAGCCCGGTGTTCGTAGCGCACCACCGGCTGGCCTTTGGCAGCAGCAGTTCGGGGCGGTCAATCCGGACGAATATAAAAACAGGGCGCGTTTTATGTTTCGCAATACCCACGCCTCGCTCAACATCGTGCCCGCACTGGCGGACCGTCCGGTGATCAGCAGTCCAACAACCCCGCTCAACGTGCCGCCGGAAGAGGAGGTGACGCTCTTTGTCAGCTCACCGGTATGGTTGCAGATCTACAGCGAAGCCGGTGTAGTGCCACTGCTCGACATCCCGATCCAGCGCGCCTCGGACACCTGGTTTGGCCCCTCTAGCCGTAGCGGTGAGCTCTGTTACGCCAGCCGCACCCACGGCCATCTGTCGCTGGATAATGTGCCGTTGCGGCCGCACCGCGCCATCACCCCTGTCATTATCCGCAACCGCGCCGACACCAATCTGCTACTGGAACGCATCAGTCTGCCCGCCCCCAACCTGTCGCTCTATGTCGATGCAGACGGCCAACTCTGGACCGAGACCATCACTCTGGAGCGGGAAAGCGACGGTGACATGGCCTCACTGGAGATCGACAAACAGCCGCCGGCGCTGCTCAAAAATGCGCTGCACCTCAATGAACCGCGCAGCCGTTTGCACAAAAGCAGTTTGGCGATTCGCGCCTTTAGCGTACTGTTCGATTAAGGGGTAGGCATCATGTTCGAAAAGTTCTACGCCATGCTCAATACGCAGATGCTGTTCGAACTGCTGCGCGCCTCTCTGCTGATCGTGGCCGGTTTTTTTGTTGCCAAGCTCGCCAGCCTGGCGCTGACGCGCGCCACCAAAAACCATCTCGACAGCCACCACTCGATGATGGTCAAACGTGGCAGCTATTATCTGATCCTGGCGCTGTTCCTGATCAGCGGCCTGCACCAGATGGGTTTCAATCTCAGCGTATTGCTCGGCGCAGCGGGCATCCTCTCGGTCGCGATCGGCTTTGCTTCACAGACCTCCGCCTCCAATATCATCAGCGGCCTGTTTCTGATCACCGAACGTCCCTTCACCGTCGGTGATGTGATCCGCATCGGCACCACCGCCGGCGAGGTGATTGCCATCGACCTGCTCTCGGTCAAGCTACGCACCTTCGACAACCTCTATGTGCGCATCCCGAATGAGACACTGATTAAATCGGAAGTGACCAACATGACCCGCTTCCCGATCCGACGCATCGACCTGATGATCGGCGTCGCCTATAAAGAGGATGTCAGACAGGTGCGCACAGTGATGGAACAGGTGGCCGAAAACAATCCGCTCTGTCTTGAAGAGCCCAAACCACTGTTCATTTTTCTCGACTTTGGCGACTCATCACTCAACCTGCAATTTTCCGTCTGGGCCAAACGCGAGAATTTTCTGGATCTCAAGAACTCGATCCAGATCGAGATCAAAGAGGCCTTTGACGCCCACAACATCGAAATCCCCTTCCCGCAACGTTCACTGACACCAGGGGTGCAGCCGCTGTCGGTCAGGATTGTTGGGCAAGAGGAACGGCCTGAGTAACAGCTTAAACAACCAACCACTTAATTTTTTAGCCCACCTCCCACCCGGAGGTAAAACATAAGACCCAATATCGTTATTAATGAAGCGCATATTTAGCCAATTTTTACTGCTCTCTCTCAGCCTGATTTACAGCGCTGTGGCGTTGGCCACGCCAGTAGTGACGGTAACTATTGAAGGTGTCAGTGATGAACTGCTGGCCAATGTACAGCAGTTGCTCAGCATTCAGCAGCAGCGCGAACATCCACTGCTCACCGAGGATCGCATCCGCCGCCTGCACAGCAAGGCCGATCAAGAGATCAACAGCGCGCTGCAACCCTACGGTTACTACCGCGCAAAGATCCAAAAAAGCCTGACGCAGACAGGCGCTGAACAGTGGCAGGCAACGTACCGTATCGAGCCAGGCGAACCGCTACGAATCACCACACTTGATCGAGTCATCGGCGGCGATGCGGCCGCTGATGAAGAGCTGAAAAAGCTCTGGGATAGTTTTCCGCTGCAACAGGGCAATGTGCTTGATCAAACCGTTTATGAACAGGCCAAGCGGGATCTGTCGAAACTGGCCAATGAACGCGGTTACTTCGATGCCGCATTCACCACTGCCCGCATCAGTATCGATCTTGAACAATACACCAGTGCAATCACCCTCCAGTTCAGCAGTGGTGCGCCTTACCACTTTGGCAAAACCGATCTCAACCAAACGGCGCTTGATGATGCTTTTCTCTACCGCTTTGTCCCCTACAAAGAGGGCGACCCGTACACCATCAATAAACTGCTGGATCTACAGCAGGGGCTAATGGGCAGCGACTACTTCAGCATGGTAGAGCTGCAACCGCAGCCACCCAATCCCCGCGACAACTCGGTGCCCGTCGTTGTCAATCTGGAACCGCGCAAACGGTTCCGCTATCTGCTGGCGCTGGGCTACGGCAGCGACACCGGACCACGGGGTAAACTCGGCTGGGAGATGCCACGTGTGAATCGTGCCGGTCACCGTGCTGATGCCGAATATCGCGCCTCAGCCATGGGCAACAACCTCAGCGGTCGCTACCGCATTCCAGTCGGCAATCCACGCCAGGAGCAATTGATCTTCAGTGGCAGTCTTGCCACCACCCGTCTTGATACCAGCCAGAGCAGCATCGCCACCCTTGGTGTCAGCCTGTTACAGGTGGATGGACCGTGGCAAGAGACTGTCTCACTCAACTTTCATAACGAAAGTTATATCATCGCCGATATCGAACGTCGTACTACCCTGCTGATGCCGGGCATCAGTGTCAGTCGCCGCCTCAGCAGCGATTATCTACTGGTAGACCAGGGCTTGCGTCTCAGCGCTGAGGCGCGGGGCGGCGCCAAGAGCGCACTGTCCGACATTAATTTTTTCCAGGGGCAGCTTCATCTCAAAGGCATCACCTCTCTCAGTGAACGGCAACGCCTCATCACCCGCGGCACGATGGGTGGCACCAACGCCGTGGAGTTCGACAGATTGCCTGCCTCGCTACGTTTTTATGCCGGCGGTTCACAAAGCATACGTGGTTATCAATATCAGTCACTCGGCCCCACAGATGACCAAGGTGTTGTAATCGGCGGCAAATATCTGCTCACTGGCAGTGTCGAGTATGAGTTGCGCCTCAACCAGGATTGGGGTTGGGCACTTTTCATTGACGCCGGTAACGCCGTCAACAATTTCAGGACAGCAATGAAACAAGGGGTCGGTACCGGTGTCCGCTGGCAGACACCGGTCGGACCACTGCGTTTTGATCTCGCCTCTGCGATTTCAGAACCGGGTCGTCCGTGGCGCTTCCATATCAATATCGGCCCCGATCTATGAAGCGCCGCATCATCCTTATTATCCTGTTGCTATTATTGCTGCCAATACTCTTTGGCGGCTGGGTAGTGGGCACCAGCAGCGGCCTGCATTGGCTGCTGACACGCACACTCCTGGCCAACACCCTTGAGATCGACAACCTCGACGGCAATCTGCTTGGCTCGCTACACCTGACTGGCGTCCGTTATAACGACAACAAAATCCAGCTTACCCTCGACGAAGCCATGCTCAAGTGGCACCCCTCAGCACTCTGGCACAAGGAGCTGCGGGTGGAGATGCTCTACCTCAAACAGCTGAGCATCGAACTTGCACCGAGCAGTGATGAGCCGTTGCAACTGCCCGATATCCGGCTGCCCATTCATGTAAAGCTCGATGACATACAGATCAACGATCTGGAGATCATCCGCCCTGGGCAGCCAGCGCTGCAGATCAATAACGCCAGCCTGCGCGCCACCGCCAACAACGACGGTGTACAAATGCAGTATCTGAATATCAGCAGCGACATTGCCCAACTCTCGCTGCACGGCGAACTGCACCCCTACGAGCACTACTGGCACGACCTCGAACTCCAGTGGCAACTACAATTGCCACAACAACCCACCCTTAACGGCAGCGGCAAGATTAAGGGTGATCTACGTCAGACCACGTTGCAACATACACTCACCTTTCCAGTTAAGGCGACCACCGAGCTGACCCTGTTTGATCTGCTGCAAACGCTGCATTGGCAGGCGGCGCTGCAACTGCCAGAGCAACCACTCGATCATGTCTATGAAACCTGGCCCAGCGAAAAGGTGGCGCTCAGCGCCCGTGGTAGCGGCGATCTGACACAGGCGACAATCACTGCGTTTGATCTGAAAACACTCAACAGCCGCATCCAGGGCAAGGCCCAACTTGATTGGCAGAATGGAATTCAGTGGCAAGCCGATATCAACAGCCCGCGGTTTGATTTTGCCGCGCTCTGGAAGGTACTCAAAACCAATGGCCCGATGATCAGCGCCGGTATACAGGGAAAAATAGCGGGCGATACTGAGCACCTGGTCGCCAAGGATCTCGTCTTGCGCGCCTTCGACGGCACCATTAAGGGTAACGCCCAGGTGCGCTGGAGCGAACCACTGCAATGGCAAACGCAACTACATGCCCAACAGCTGGCGCTGACACAGCTCTGGCCGCTGATGGCGCTTGAGCAACAGGGATTGCCCGACGGAAACGCCGACATCAACGTCACACTCCGCGGCGATACCCGCGGGCTTAAATTCACTCAGCTCTCACTCACGACACTGGGGGCCACCGTACAGGGCGAAGGTGAAGTACTTTGGCAACCGCGACTGCAATGGCAAACAGCACTTCATGGCACGGGCATCAATCCCGCCGTCTGGCAACCACAGCAACTCGCCGAGTGGCCGGGCGATCTCGCCACCCAGTTGCGCAGCCGTGGCAGCTATGCCAACAGTAAACTGCTGGGAGAGGTTGATATTCAACAGCTCAACGGAACACTGCGTGGTTATCCGTTACAGCTACAGTCACAATTGACGCTGGCGCATCAGCAGTTACAGATCAAACATCTCACACTTACGTCAGCTGACTCACACGTTGAGGTCCACGGCAATATCGGCAAAACAATGGATTTAAATCTGCTGCTCGATTCACCAGAGCTGATGCAGCTCTATCCGGATATTCAGGGGGCGTTGCAGGCAGAGGCCACATTGAGTGGCAGTCAGGCAACACCGCTGCTGCAACTACAGCTGACTGGTAAACAGCTGGCCTACGCTGGACAGCAGATTGGTGCAGTCACCGGACACGCCAAAGTGCAGCTCTTCAGCTGGCAGCAGATCCTGATCGATCTGCAAGCTGAAACATTGCAACTGGCTGGCCAAAAGATCGATAGCATGGCGATCAATGCCAGCGGTGAAGCCGCCGATCATCAATTGCAACTCCAGCTAAAGATGGCGCAGCTGGAGACGCAATGGCAGCTGAGTGGTCGCTTTGATCCTGCCACGCAGCAGTGGCAGGGCAAGATTGACCAGGCCGATCTCAACAACAG
>CAMTXZ010000108.1:0-1866 GCA_947085765.1 uncultured Chromatiaceae bacterium
GACCTGCAACACCAAGTCGAGGCGTTTGCGCTCGGTCACATCGCGTGCGGCGGCAAACACGCCCTGCAGCTGACCGTCGGCATTGTGGAAGGTGGCTGCGTTATACGAGACGACCGTTTGTGCGTTGTGTTTGTGACGTGCAGTCAGTTCGTAGTCGCTCACCTTTTTTTCGCGCAGCACGCGTCTGATGCCTGCCTCGGCGCGGGTAGGGTCGGTGAAGTAATGCTTGAACGGCGTTCCGATCAGCTCATTGCGTGAATAGCCGGTCAGCGCGACCATCTGCTCGTTGACGTCGGTAATGATGCCCGACGGATCAGTCGTCATCAGTGCGTCGATGTTGGATTCGATCAGCGAGCGCGTATAGAACTGCTGGTCACGTAACGCCTGCTGTGCTGCATACTCGCCGGTCACGTCGCGGAACACCAGAACGGCGCCGATCACATCGCCATCGCGGTCGCGTATCGGCGCGCAACTGTCGCTGATTGCGCATTCAGTGCCGTCGCGCGCAATCACAACCGTGTGATTGGCCAGCCCCTGCGTTGTGCCGTGCGCCAGGGTCTCCATCACCGGGATCACTGAGGGTTGGCGGGTCTCCTGATTGATGATGTTAAAAACATCCGCAATCGGACGACCCGCGGCCTGCTGCTGCGTCCAGCCGGTCAGTTTTTGGGCCAGCGGGTTCAACAGCGTCACACACCCTACCGCATCGGTCGCAATGACTGCATCGCCGATCGAGTGCAGTGTTACCGCGAGTTTCTCCTCGCTGATCTGTAGCGTGACATTGGACAGATGTAGCTGTGTATTGGTCTCTTCCTGGACCGCAAGCAAATGTTCTCGCTCGGCCTCGATCTGCTTGCGCGCGGTATTGTCGGTGCCGATCAACAGATAACCGATGATGGCGTCCTGATCGTCGCGCAGCGCCGTGACCGACACGATGGCCGGAAAGCGGCTGCCGTCCTTGCGGATATAGGTCAGCTCGTAGATGTCTTCGATACCGCGCGAGGCCTTAAATACCAGCGCCTCGAAGCCCGGCTCGATCTGGGTGCCGAGTTCGACGCTCAGTTCCTGCGCGCGGGCGATCACCTCCTGCGGGTCGGAAATATCGGCCGGGGTAATTTTGTTCAGGACATCAGCGGCCGCGTAGCCGAGCATGCGCTCGGCGCCGACATTGAAAATCTGGATGACGCCCTTCTCATCGGTGGCGATGCTCGAAAAGTTGGCGCTGTTGAGAATCGCATTCTGCAAGGCGCCGGTTTTGAGCAGCGTCTCTTGACGACGGACCTCGGTGATACTCTCCGTGGTGTCCACAAAAGGGTTGAGAAGAGTGGAATGGCGACTTTTTTCGAACATGGACGACCTCTGTTAACGTGCAAATCAGCTCAGCAAATTGCGTGGCTAATGGTACAAGCAGTACCCGAACTCCTTATACGCTTATCCTGTACAAGAGGTATATGTCTTTGCCTGTTTGCACTGCTAGGTAGTACGTCCGTGAACTAATTTGAGCAGTGATGTTTAACCATAGAGGATATCGTCGCTGTGTTCCGTGCGTTATCACACATATGGTGAAGATTCTATGCTCGGCGAAAAAACAGGTCAAGATTTTAACTGTGACTGACGGAGGGGAACTCCTGACGATGGCGCCCATCACACAATAAACGATGGTGTTCTTGTTTGACTGCCGCATAACATTCGCACACATGTGACTCCAGGCCCGACCGATCCAGTATGCTGATATGGCCACGGCGGTAGCGGATAAAACCTGCCTGCTGAAAACGCCCGGCGGCTTCGGTGATGCTCTCACGTCGTACGCCAAGCATGTTGGCAATCAGCTCTTGTGTCATGATTAGCTCATTGGAAGAGAGGCGA
>CAMTXZ010000109.1:0-17293 GCA_947085765.1 uncultured Chromatiaceae bacterium
CGTTCAATAGTGGCGCGTGAATAGACATAACAGGGGCTGCCATACTGCTGCGCCAGATCAGACACCGCCACTTCCTCAGCAAAGAGCTGGCCATCACGAAATTCAAAATAGTCCATCAGTCACACCATCAATTCTGTTTAAACGGTATCACAACCGCTGTTTTATCTTTAGGGAAATAGAGGTCACCCTTCTGACCACAACCGATCAGCAGCAAAGAGAGCACTACACAGCTGCCTACCACCAGAGCTTTCATACGCTGTCCGTTCATATCCGTAGACTCCCCCACTCAAGGAATAAAGCAAAGAGGCGGAATTATCCCAGAATTAACGCAGCAGGATCAAAGATAATTAATGATTAACTCGATCGGGGTAGTGACGCTACCACTGAATCATCGAGATTTTGCAGCGCGTCATTCAGTTTGAGTTCAATGCTTTTTTTATAATTGAGAAAATCAGTAATGGGCGCCCGACCGTCCACGTAATTGCCCAGCATGGTCGGTGGCAGATCGAGATCGGTTATAAAGATTGGGTAGCGTTGGCCGCCATGGCGTAACCGCACAACGTGAGTAGCCAGCTCTTTGAATAGATCGCTACCGTATTCCACCGAGGAGAACTCGCGCTCCTCACAATAGATAGTGAGCAGAGAGCGGCCCGTCTCATCCTCAGCCGCAATCACCTGGATATTAAAATAACCGCGCTGCTCACACGCCATACTCGCTTCGCACTGCACCACCCGTGGTGTTTTATGCCGATCATGACTCACATGGTAATACTCTACCGCTAGCGCAGTGCCGGGATCATCTAGCAATCCCGCCTGCTGGTAATACTGGCGCTGCAATACCGTATCGAAAAAACGGCGAAAATGGCACAACAATAATGCGCTATCAAAAAACTCCAGCGTCTGATGAAAGAGCGATCCATTCTCATCAAGCACATACACATCGACAGCTTTGCCACTCTCCTTATAGAAAAACTGTACGATGCCCGGCTTATTAAAGGTAAAGATCAGCGGCAGCGGTGTCTCCTGCAAAGCGAGGTGATCGACCACTACTTGGCCATAACTCTGCCGTCCATGCGCCAGATAACGCAATAATTCGCCATAGTTGGGAATGGCTTGATGACGCAGCGTATCTTCATCGAAATAGAGCACGTAATAGGATCGATCTACATGCATGATGTAGCGATTATTGGTCAGCGTATCACCATAGAAACACTCCACCAAATCAGTGCAGAGTCGTTCAATACGCTGTTGAATGGTACTGCGGTGGTTGGATGAGTGACATAACACTTTGAGAGCAGGTGGTCTCACCCCTTTGGAAGGCGGCATCAGTTTGAAATAACCGCTGAGCGATTTAAAGACGCAATCGCCCCCCTCATGGTGATGGGTCATTATCTCCTTCCAGCTGTTAAGAACGATGATATCAACACTCTTCACCAGATTTTCCAACATCCCGCCATAACTAAAGGCGTCAGTACGATTACTGGCCAGGTGCTGGCCATTGCGCAGATGTTTCACCATCACATCACAACCGAGATTCACAACCAGCACCGCCTGCTCCGTATGCACCGCCCGTCCCAGATCCTCAAGGCTGGCCTCAAGCACCTGCTGCACCGGCATCACCCGCTCAAATTCGCGGATAAAACCCACCACCTCCTGCCCCCTCAAATGGCCATCGTGAAGACTTACGTTGATAAAGGTTGCCGCTGTCAACAGGCCATTAAAATAGGCCCACGCCAGCAAATCAATCACGTGATGGCCACGTTTAAGGGCAATCATGTTGGCCAGCTCATTGGGTTTGCCGCTGTCATTGTCTGCCAGCAGCGCCCAACCACCACCACGCCCCGCCTGCCGAATCTGATAGAGCGTCAAAACACTCTCGCGCACATCCAGCGAGATGCCCCGGTTAACAATCTCGACCTTGCCCACTTTGCGTTCAAAGGCGGCGTAGAGTTTTCGCCCCAGGGCATTCAGGTCGTACTGGTTGATGGCTGAGAGCAAGGTATGTTTGCGGCCAAAGTCCGAGAGAAACTGATAGGTATAGGTAAGCTCTTTGACCAGGGTGCTGCGCTCTTTGAGCACCTGACGAATCTTCCAGCCGGAACGGTCATCCAGTAAAACCAGGCAGCCAATCTCCCAACCCCAGGCGTTGGTCATGCCGCGCAGCAACTCTCGGCGCCAATCGTATTGGCTCGGCTCGGGCTGGCTCAGCCGCTGATTCACCTTAAAATAGAAGCAGCGCCGCACCAGCTCCAGACGCTCCGGTTCGTCGCGCTTAAGCAGATACTCCTCAAGACGTCGGTAGAGCATCAGATAAGGGTCAAGACGATCAAGATCAAATTCACCATCATAGATCGATCGTTTAAAGCGTTGGCAAAGCAGCTCAATATCGGGGTGCTCGGAGGCGTATACCTCCATCAACAGCAGTTTTAAAACAGACTTGTAGGGGGAGTCTATGCCCTTGAAGAGCTGCCACAGCGCCGCGCCAAAAAACTCCTCCGCCGGAATCGTCGGGATACCACCAAAATCGACACACTCACCCTCGTGAATGATACGGCGCTGATAAAGATCCTGCAGGCAGGCATCGTATCCACCCGCCTGCTCTTGCTCCACCGGCACCAGCCACCACGCCGGATAACGCCCCGCCAGCAACAGACCAGTGCGATAAAACTCCTCCAGCAACAGATAATATTGCGCTGTACCACTGCTCTCAGAAGAGAGGTCAAGGATCTTGCCCTGTTTAAAGCTGGTCGCATCCATAAGGAAAAAATGGACCTCAAGCCCTTGGCCCTCAGCCCAGAGTTCAATCGCTGCCGCCTTGCTCTGTAACTGACTGAGCTGATCGACACTCAGGCTCGGCTGGTGGCAGAGCCAGATATCAAAGTCACTCTTTTTAGAGTAGGCCACCGTGCCACTGCTACCCATAAGAAACATGGAGAGGATGTCATAGCGGGCCATAGCCCGTTTTTTATACTCAAACCGGTTGATATAACGGTTGGCAGCCGTCAGCGCCTGCGCTGTAGGGGCATAGTCGCAGATGCCCGAAGGGACCTCGGTGGTCACATAACCGGGCAGGCGTGGGTGGTTAATATGGAATAGCAGCGGTAGAAAATCGAGAAAATCGCGCTGCGTTGCCCGCATACAGTCACCGGCGCGCTTTAACCGCGCCCTGTTTAGCAGCAGAAAACGTTTTTTAATCGCCTCCACATCGGCAAACTCAATTTTTTTGGCGTTACTATTAGACATGCTTTATCCCCACCCACTGCATATCGGTTCTGTCGCCGCCAAACTGAAGAACACCGCTAGCGCAACCACCCGGCCTAAGAGAGGCTGGTGGTTTAATCCAGCAGAAATTTCACCTCAAGTCATTCACCCAGCGGCCGATAACATTGCCACCCCAGAGAGAAGGCATACAATTACAACGAGGGTGTGTAAGATTAAAATCCAAAGCGCCGTGGCCACCCAATTCAGCGTGCCCCCAGTGCTTCTATATATTATTGGCAACCAAACAGGTCCGGGAGATTACCTATGATGAAACAGATGACCCTGACGGCAATACAAGAGACTCTTCAATCAGCCCCTGTTGGCATCCTGCTGCTGGATGATCAACAGTCTATCCAATGGCACAATGACACCCTGCTGCAACTGCTGAACCTTGATAGCAGCCGGCTCACGGGCACACTTGATGAAGAGCTACGCGCCATCCTGATCGATCCAGCCGCAACCATCCAGCTGCAACAAGCGGGTGAGCAGCGCTGGCTGCGCTGCAATCGTCAAGTTATGGAAGGCAACCACAAGGTTCATTTTTACCTGGATATCACCACTGAAGAGCGGCTGCGCCACGAGCGCGACCAGCTCAATGAAGACCTGCAACAGCTCACCACCCGTGACTTTGCCACCGGCCTGCCCAACCGTCACGCCCTGCTGCAAGGGCTGGAGCCGCTGATCTCACGCAGCCGCCGTTATGGCAACCCGCTCTCGCTGATCATGATGCATACCCACCCGGAAGGTGCCGAAGCCGTTGGCGGAGTGCTGCAAGAGCAGCTCTGGATGCAGGTAGCACAACTGCTGAAAGACCAGATGCGTTGGGCTGACATCATTGGTCGTTATGATGGTTCTGACTTCCTCTTGATCCTGCCGGAAACGACAGAAGAGGCCGCCGGCCAACTGGCGGAAAAACTCTCAGCCCTGGTAAAGGAGCTGAGAGTGGAGAGTCCCGATGGGGAGAGCTACAACATCAAACCCTACTGCGGCATTACCGGCTGGCATAAAGGTGATGACGCCTCCCTGATGTTGCAACGCATCAGCGACAGCGTCTCTACCGCCAAAGCCGCCGACAAATCTATCGCCGCGTAAACCTACTCCGCCAATAGACGGTGGCGCGCCCGCGCCACCGCCAGTTTCACCTGAGCAGGCGCCGTACCACCAATGTGGTTGCGCGCCGCCACCGAACCCTGCAACGTCAACACCGCAAAGACATCTTCGCTGATCAGTGGTGAGAACTGCTGCAACTCCAGCAGACTCATCTGCGCCAGATCCTTACCGCTCTCAATACCGTAACGCACCGCCTTGCCCACAATTTCATGGGCATCACGGAAGGCGATCCCTTTACGCACGGCATAATCCGCCAGATCGGTGGCAGTAGAAAAACCCTGCAATGCCGCCCGTTCCATGTTGTCACGTTTGACCCGCAGCGCCGCCATCATGTCAGCATAAACCTTGAGTGAACCACGCACGGTATCGATGGTATCGAAGAGTGGCTCTTTATCCTCCTGGTTATCCTTGTTGTAGGCCAACGGCTGCCCCTTCATCAGGGTCAGCAGCGCAATCAGGTTGCCGTTAACGCGGCCTGTCTTGCCACGCACCAGCTCCGGCACATCGGGGTTTTTCTTCTGCGGCATGATCGAAGAGCCGGTGCAGAAGCTGTCAGGGATATCAACAAAATCAAACTGCGCCGAAGCCCAGAGGATCAGCTCCTCGGAGAAGCGCGACATATGAGTCATCAGCAGCGCCGCCGCGGCGCAGAACTCAATCGCAAAGTCACGATCACTCACCGCATCCAGGGAGTTCTCGGTAACGCCATCAAACCCCAGCAGCTGCGCCGTGTACTCACGGTCGATCGGATAGCTGGTCCCTGCCAGCGCCGCCGAGCCGAGTGGCAGAACATTGACCCGCTTGCGGCAATCGACCAGACGGCTGGCGTCACGCTGCAACATCTCAAACCAGGCCAGCATGTGGTGGCCAAAGGTGACTGGCTGCGCCACCTGCAGGTGGGTAAAACCGGGCATGATGGTCGCCGCCTCACGCTCCGCCAGATCCACCAGCGCCACTTGCAGGCGGCGGATATCGGCGACGATCAGGTCGATCTCATCACGCAGGTAGAGACGGATGTCAGTCGCCACCTGATCATTGCGCGAACGACCGGTGTGCAGCCGCTTGCCGGCATCACCGATCAGCGCGGTGAGGCGCGCCTCGATGTTCATGTGCACATCCTCCAGCGCCACTGACCACTGCAGCTGGCCGGACTCAATCTCCGCCTGCACCTGGTCCAGTCCCTGGATGATCTGATCACGATCCGCCACGCTCAGCACCCCAACCTTGGCCAGCATGGTGGCGTGGGCCTTGGAACCGTCGATGTCATGACGATAAAGCCGCTGGTCAAAACCGACCGAGGCAGTAAATGCCTCGACAAACGCATCAGTCGGCTCGGTGAAACGCCCGGCCCAGGGCTTGGCACTCAGTTCAGTCACGGTGATCCTCGATAGCTTTGCTGGTAAAAGGGCGGCAATTATAACAAACACCCCATAGGATCAGGATAAGATACTCCGGCAGCGAACCGATACAGGATGTAACCCGGAGAGCATTGACCCACACCCCATGAACGAAACCGCTAAAAACCTGAATCAACGCACCTTTCTGCCCGATTTTTGCAACATCCGCATCGTCTTTGCGGTAGTGGTGATTGCCGAGCTGCTGGCGATCGTGCTGACCCTCGCCAGCCCTGGCGACCAGCAGGATCGCTGGGACTATCTGAGCCTCGCCTCACTGTTCATCCAGTGGATTGCGCTGCTCTCCACCGCCACCCTCTGCCTCTTGCGACCACTGCTGGCAAAACTCAACAACAACAACGCCGCCATCGCCGCCTATGGGCTACTGCTGCTGATCACCCTTGTTTTGAGCGAGTCCGCCTACTGGGTCAGCGCCAACGTCGGCGCCGGCTCCCTCAGCACCACCATGAGCCACCTGGAATTTCTGGGACGCAACCTCGCCATCTGCGCCATCACCAGCTTCATCGCCTTGCGCTATTTCTATCTGCAATATCAACTCACCCGCCGCGTCGAGGCCGAGAACCAGTTCCGCCTCCAGGCACTCCAGGCGCGCATTCAACCGCACTTTCTCTTCAACAGCCTCAACACCATCGCCAGTCTGATCCGGCGCCAGCCGCGCCAGGCCGAAGAGGCGGTGGCAGATCTGGCCGACCTGTTCCGCCACACCCTCAGCGATACCACCGTGCGTGTTTCACTTGCCGAGGAGCTGGAGATCACCCGCCGCTACCTGCAGATCGAACAGCTGCGCCTCGGCGAACGACTACAAGTGGAGTGGCAGATCGAAACCCTACCCAGCGACGCCACCCTGCCATCACTGACACTGCAACCGCTGCTGGAGAACGCCATCTACCACGGCATCGAAAAACTGAGCGGCGGCGGCATCATCAAGTGCCACGGCAGCTTCGATGGCAAACTCCTGAAACTCACCATCACCAATCCGGTGGCAGAACACAATGAAGCGCGCGACCGTCCCGGTCTCAACATGGCCCTGGATAACATCAGCCAGCGCCTCCAGGCCCACTTTGAGGAGCAGGGACAACTGACAGTGACCCGCCCGGCTGGCCATTATCAGGTCGAGTTACAATTTCCCTATGTGTCACACCGAAACAGCGCAGCCACAACCGAATGAAAATACTAATCGTAGATGACGAACCCCTAGCCCGCAGCCGGCTGCGTGACCTGCTTGACGATATCGGCGACCACCAGATTGTCGGCGAGGCCAGCAACGGCCGCGAGGCGCTGGCGCAAGTGGAGCAACTGCGCCCCGATCTGGTGCTGCTCGACATCCGCATGCCCGAACTCAATGGCCTTGAGGTTGCCCTGCACCTGAGCCGTTTTGAACACGCCCCCGCCATCATCTTCACCACCGCCTATGACGAACACGCACTCAAGGCCTTTGAGGCCAACGCCATCGACTACCTGCTCAAACCGATCCGCAGCAGCCGACTGGAGCAGGCCCTGGCCAAGGTTCATCGCCCGATCCAGCGCCAGGCCATCCGCCAGGCAAACGGCGAACCCCAGGGACGGCAGCACATCTGCGCCCACCATCGCGGCGGACTCAGACTCATCCCCATCAATGAAATCATCTACTTCCAGGCCGACAGCAAATATGTGTCGGTCTATTTTCAGGGTGGCGAGGTGCTGATCGACGATCCACTCAAAGAGCTGGAACAGGAGTTCACCGACCGTTTTACCCGCATCCACCGCCGCACCCTGGTGGCCAATGCCTTCATCGAAGGTCTAAGCAAAGATGCCCAGAGGCAGTGCCTGCTTAAGTTGCGCGAGATCGACACACTCTTCGAAATCAGCCGCCGCCAACTACCGCTGGTACGCAAACTAGTGGCCACCATCGGTAGGACAGGTGATCCGGAGCAACCTTAAGGCCCGCACCTCCTCCCATTTCTGTCGGAAAAATTTACAACTCGCTCGCCATCCACCTGCAAACAATTCATAAAAACCAATCCAATCAATCAAGTAGCCGCGCCAAAAAAAAGGCTCGTAACTTGCTTATGCTCGCATCGTCAGAACAACTAAGGGAGACAAAAAAATGAATCTAAATTTTTTTCCAAAAAAGCCACTTGCAATACTGATCGCCAGCGCCGGGCTGTTTGGCGCCCTGCCAGCCAACGCCACCGTCATTGATGGTTTGACAGCTAAGACATCAGCACAAGCCGGCACCAACACGCCGGTCATCGACGGCCCCAACCTCGGCACCACCTTCACCTCCGCAAGCTCAAGCGACAGCGATGCGCTGTCACAGACATCAGCATCCTCATTTGGCTACGCCGTTGGCCCCTACGGCGCTGGCGGCAACGGTAGCGGCGTATTTCATGCCACCGGCCAGTTTGTGCGCCAGTGGGACATCACCAACGACAGCGGCTTCGCACAAAACTACAGCTTTAATTTCTTTATCTACTACGGCAGCATGTCCGCCAATGACAACGGTGCTGGCGGCAATGGTTATGCCGAATACATGGTTAATATCCTTCGCGATGGTTCAACCTCCCTGTTCAGCAGCGCCGCCAAAATCGAAAGCAACGGCACACTGACAACCAGTGGCACCGCGCTCACAGGAGCCATGCAGTCTGGCTCCAGCTACGGCTGGGGTGGCACTTACTTTACCGTCGATCTGGGGGTGCTCAATCCTGGTGATTCCACCTTCGTGCAGTATGATCTGATCGGCCATGCCTTTGGAGACTACGGCTTTACCACCTATGACTGTGGCGGTGACAATGGCGGCTACGGTGACGCTGGTGACGGAGACCTCATCCGCTCCATGACCACAGTCGTCACCCCTGGTACTGGCCAGCAATGCAAGCTCACAGGCAACTCTTACGCCTTCCTAGGTGATCCCGACACCCTTAATACCACCCCCATCGCTGGCATTGGCGTAACCTCTCAGGCGGTACCCGAACCGGCCATACTGGGCCTGATGGGAATAGGTCTGGCGGCCTTTGGATTGCGTCGCCGTCCACGTAGCTAACCCTCCGCAGTTTTTTACCACGGGCGCCCTGGCGCCCGTTTTTTTACCCGCAAAAAAGGAACCACATGGCCACCATCGTATTGAACTGGGAGATGGGCGCGGATCTCGGCCATATCAATCGGTTTTTATCCATTGCGCTACGACTAAGGGAGCAGGGACATCGCCCGGTCATGTTATTGCGTGACATCAGCCGCGCCGAATCAATTCTAGGCGAACATCAGCTGGAGTTTTTGCAGGCCCCCGTCTGGCTCGCATCGGTACAGGGATTGCCACCAGACATCAACTTCACAGAGACACTCTATCGTTTTGGCTACCTCTATCCCGACGGCCTGCTCTCAATGGCCAAGGCCTGGCGCGCCGTGTGGAAACTGCTACAGCCGGAGCTGTTGATCTTTGATCACGCCCCCAGCGCCATGCTGGCCGCCCGCGGCCTGGGCATTCCCCGGATAGTCATCGGCAACAGTTTTAGCGTTCCCCCACTTCAACGTCCATTGCCACGTTTTCGCTGGTGGACAAGTGGCTTAGGCGAACAGCCACGTCTTGCAGAGACGGAGGCGCGCGCCACCCAAAACAGCAATACCGTGCTGAAGCGTTTAGGTGCGCCGCCCATCAGCCAGATATCGGATCTGTTCCAGGCGGAAGCCAGCTACATCTGCGGACGCGCCGCACTTGATGTCTATGGTAAACGCGACCACGGCAACTACATCGGCCCCATCAACAACATCACCACGGGAGTCGATCCCGTCTGGCCGCGAACAGAGGGCCCCCTGGTATTTGCCTATTTGAAACCTCATTACAAACATTTCGAGGCGCTGCTCAACGCCATCGGCAACAGCAAGGCACGTTATCTGATCTTTGCACCCGGCACCCCGGAGGCACTGGTGAGACGTCACCAAAAAGCCCACGTCACCTTCAGTTCGGCACCGTTGCGGATGCAGGAGGTGGTTAAACAGTGCAGCGCCATCATCTGTCACGCCGGGGGAATGACTGACATCGCCCTCGAAGCCGGCAAGCCGGTACTCCTGCTGCCGACCCAGATGGAGCAGACCATGACCAGCCATCGCGTAGAGGCGCTGGGGGCGGGACTCCTCTTGCCAACTGAAGGGAACCCCGGCGTACTGCCAAAGCTAATCAAACGACTGCTGGAGGACGGTGAACTCGGCACACACGCCGCAATCTATGCCGCAAGCCTCCCATGCACCGATCAGTCAAAGGCGACGGACCGGGTAGTCAATGCCTGTGAAGCGCTTTTAACAGGTTCCAGCGCCCTTAATTAAAAGATGACAATGACGTCTCCTAAAACAGCGATAATTTGCTTCAAAGCAGCCCAAGCCGTAGCATAGGCACTCCGCTGTTATGTAAAGAACAATCATGTCAAAAGAGATCATTCGCATCGCAACCCGCAAGAGCCCGCTCGCCATGTGGCAGGCTGAATATGTTCGTGACCGCCTGCTGGAGGCCCATCCAGGGCTGCAAGTCGAACTGATGGGCATGACCACCCAGGGCGATAAGATCCTCGACTCGCCCTTGGCCAAAATCGGCGGCAAGGGGTTGTTTGTGAAGGAGCTGGAGGTGAGCATGCTCGATGGCGAGACTGACATCGCGGTGCATTCCATGAAGGACGTGCCGGTGGAGTTCCCCGAGGGGCTGCATCTGGCGGTGATCTGCGAGCGCGAAGATCCACGCGACGCCTTTGTCTCCAACAACTTCGCCACCCTGGCCGAACTACCACAGGGCGCGCGCGTCGGCACCTCCAGCCTGCGCCGCCAGTGCCAGATCCGCGCGCTGCGCCCGGACCTGAAGATTCTCGACCTGCGTGGCAACGTCAACAGCCGTCTGCGCAAGCTTGATGAAGATAGTTACGACGCCATTATCCTGGCCGCCGCCGGTCTGATCCGCCTCGGCTTCAACGAACGCATCACCCAATTTATCGATACCGATACCAGCCTGCCCGCCATCGGCCAGGGCGCGGTCGGTATCGAGTGCCGCAGCGACGACGCCCGCGTCAACGCCCTGCTGGCGCCACTCAACCACCGTCCTACCCAGATCCGGGTGCTGGCGGAGCGGGCCATGAACAACCGCCTCGAAGGCGGTTGCCAGGTCCCCATCGGCGGCCATGCCACCCTGTCTGGCGACGCCATCCACTTGCGTGGTTTGGTGGGCGAACCAGACGGCAGCAAGATCATCCGTGGTGAGGTCAGTGGCCCCGCCAGCGAGGCTGAAGCGTTGGGCATCAAACTCGCCGATGATCTGCTCAGCCGTGGCGCCGCCACCATTCTTAACAATTTATACGGCAAGGTTTGATTGAGGCGTGCGTGACGCAAACATGGTGCTAGGATTAAAAGAACCAGTACAGACGTGGAACCGCCACGATCGCTGCCATCGACATGGCTGAACCACGACCACTGGCGGCGACCACGATTGTAGTCACACGCCCGGCCCATCAGGCGGGGCCATTGTGTCGATTGATTGAAGCCCAGGGGGGCACAGCGATTAACTTTCCGTCCATGGAGATAGAGACTTCCCACCAGCCCCAACCGTTTTTGCAGCGGCTGGAGCAATTCGACATCGCCATTTTCATCAGCGCCAATGCCGTGGAATACGCTGCGCTCCATATGCCCGCGGCACTACCGCCGCAGCTCATCGTAGCCGCTGTTGGCAAACAGACCGCCACCCTGCTCCAGCAACAATACCAGCGGCCCATACTCGCACCCACCGCAGGCGCCGACAGCGAAGCGCTGCTGGCGTTGGCGGAGCTGCAACAGGTAGAGGGACGCAAGATCCTGATTGTGCGGGGTGAAGGGGGCCGCGAACTGCTGGCCGAGACGCTGAGCCAACGCGGCGCCAGCGTGGAGTACGCCGAGGTCTATCGCCGTGTCCGTCCCGAGCACGATCTTGGCGCACTCCAGAGCCATGGCCCGATCGATCTGATTACCGCTACCAGCAACGCCAGCCTACATAATCTCTATGATATGGCCAGCGCTCCGCAACGCCGTTGGCTGCTGCAGCTGCCACTGGTGGTGATCGGCCAACGCTGCGCCGCACTGGCGCAACAGCTTGGCTTCCAAATGCCGGCTAACGTCGCCGCCGAGATCAGCGACACGGGGCTGTTACAGGCTATGCTCAACTGGCGCCGCCAATACCCGAACCATTGATAATATTTTTTGTTGCAAGGACTCCGTCATGACCGATGTCACAGAAAAAAAAGAACCAACCGGCTCAATACTATCGGAGCCGGAACAATCAAATCCGGCACAGCCAAAGCAGCAACCGTCAGCCCCGGCTGAGTCGACCCTGAAGGGCGCAGAGAGTGGCTCAGCAGCCGCTAAAAAGCCACGAGCGGGCACAGCCGAAAAGATAAAACCAACGGACAAAACACCTCAACCACCTCATCAAACCACCACGACCAAAGGCAGTGGTGGAACCATCATCGCCATCATTGCGCTGATACTGGTTATCGTGGCCGCAGTCGCCGGGTATCTTGTCTGGCAGCAGCTCAACCAGCAACAGTCGGCGCTGGAGCAGCGCCTCACCGCCGAGGAGCAGGCGATCAGCGGCTTCAAATCCAGCAGTCAGTCGGACGCCCAGACACTGCAACAGCAGATGAGCAGCCTCAGCGAAGCTGTTAACACCGCCACGCAGCACGATACCCTGCTTGATGAGCGGCTGAGCGAGATCAATACACGTCTCGAAGAGCGCCGCAGCAATACCTGGCTGATCATCGAGGCACGCTATCTAATCAACATTGCCAGCTACCAGACCCAACTCAACCACAACACCAAGACCGCCCTGGCTGCGTTGGAGAGTGCTGACCAACGGTTGCGTGATATTGACGATCCATCACTGCTCAAGGCGCGCCAGGCCGTGACTGACGATATCGCCGTACTGCGCGCCATCGCCCCTGTCGACATTCCCGGTATCGCCCTGCTGCTGAGTAAATTAGAACAGCAGGTGGCGACACTGCCACTGGCCGACCAGGAGGAGCAGCCGGCCACGCCTGCCGACGCGGTCAGCAGCGCCGAGGTTTCGGGCGTGGAGAGCTTCTTCCATAAGGTCTGGAGTGATATCAAAGGATTGGTTGTGATCCGCCATCAGAGTGGCCCAGCAGGCGACGCCCTCTCCACCCCCGATCAGCGCATCTACCTGCAGCAGAACCTGCGCCTGAAACTGGAAACGGCCCGACTGGCGCTGCTCCAGCGCGATACCCAGACCTTTCAGACCACCATCACCACCACCCAGGCGTGGCTCGAGCGTTACTACGACACCGGCGCCAGCAGCACCAGCGCCATGCTCACCAGCCTGACACCGCTGGCAACTATCGAACTACAGCCTGAGCTGCCCGATCTTAGCAACGCCCTGCGCCTGATCGACAGCTGGCAGGAGCTGCATCAAGCTAACATCAAGGCCGGAACTCCGCTGAACAAGGAGTCAACCGGGCTATGAAATTTATCCTCTATCTCCTCCTCGCGCTGCTTGTTATCGTCGGACTGGCCTATTCCGCCCAGCAGGACCCTGGCTACTTCATGGTCACGCTGCACGGCTGGACCATCGAGACCAGCGCCACCTTTGCCATCATTGTCACACTGCTCGCCTTTGTCTGCGTCTATGCCTTACTGCGTCTGATCGGCATGGCTATACAACTGCCGCTACGAGTGCGCCGTTGGCGCAAATTGCGCGCTGCCAGCAGCAGTCGCAAACAGCTGATCAAAGGGATGATAAAGCTCAGTCTCGGGCAGTGGTTTAACGCCGAAAAGCTGTTGCTCAAATCGGCCCGTCATGACGATCTGGCCGTGCTGGCCTACATGGGGGCGGCGCGCGCCGCGCAGGGACTTAAGGCCAAAAACCGGCGCGACGGCTACCTGCTGCTGGCGGGCGACAAGTCACCCAACAACACCCTGGCGCTGGCGCTTACCCAGGCCCAGCTCGAGGCCGAGGATGGCCACCCCGAAGAGTCCATCGCCACCCTCAACAAGCTGCCACTCAACCACCGTAACAATAGTTACGCCCTCAGCCAGCTGGCGCGTTACCACGCCGAACTTAAAGATTGGCCGGCACTGGTGGAGCTGCTACCGCGGCTGCGCCGTCACGACGCCCTGCCGTTGAACCAGTATTACGAACTTGAGCACCAGGCCTACTCCGGGCTGATCGGCCAACTTACCGAAAAGGGCAACAGCGTTACGCTCTGGCAGCTCTGGGATGAACTCCCCACACGACTCCAGGAGCGCGAAGATATCGTCGCTGACTTTAGCTGCGCCATGATCAACTTTGGTTACGCCAATGACACTGAGGGGCTGCTCTACCGCCACATCAACAAAAAATGGAGCGAGTTCCTCGTCTACCTCTACGGCCTTATGGATGGTGACGTCGACATCCACCTCAGCCGCGCCAAAAACTGGCTCAAGAGTCACCAGAGTAGCGCCGTCCTGCACCTCACCCTCGGCCGCCTCGCCGTGCGTGCGCAGCAGTGGAAAAACGCCCGCTACTACCTGGAAACCAGCCTCAAGCTCAGCGCCAATGCCGAAACCTATCAGGAGCTTGGCAACCTGTTCAGCCACATCAACGAGCCGAAACTGGCACTCGAATGTTATCGCAGAGGATTGGCGTTAACGGAAAACAAATTTATTAAACTTGAGGTAAAGAGTGGTGTGGTCGAACGACCCAATCTGCCACGTTCAGGAGCAGAAACAGGAACAGAGCTGGTGGCGGAGGCGTAACACCTCTTCAGGAGCCAGCACCGCTCAAGCGCTGACACTCAAGGTTTGCAGCTCTACACGCAGCGCTGCAATCACCCCGTCCCAATCACCCAGCTGGCCCTGCCGGAACAGCCGGGCCGTGGCATACCACGGGCTATCATCCCGGCTCATCAGCCAACGAAAGTCCGGCGCATAAGGCAGCAGGATCCACACTTTTTTACCTAGGGCGCCCGCCAAATGCGCAACGGAGGTATCCACTGTGATGACTAAATCCAGCTCGGCAATCAAGGCCGCGGTATCGGAATAGTCCATCAGTTCGGCGCCATGAAACTGGATTCGGCCCCATTCATCCAGCAGCAACTCATCTTCCTGAGTAAGCTGCTGATGCAGCGAATGGTATTCAACATCCAAATCCAATAGAGGTTTCAGGACGTTTAGTGGCATGCTGCGGTTGCGGTCATTCAGATGTTTGGGATTGCCTGACCAGGCCAGCCCCACTCTTGGCCTGACTCTTTCACCCAGCCGCTTTTGCACCTGGAGCTGTTTGTCAGGCGCGGCACTGAGATAGGGGATTGCGGCGGGAATGGTATCAACCGTGCTCCTGAACGCCAACGGCAAACTCATGATCGGACAATGCAGGTCGAAGTGGGGAAACTCCTCACCTTTTGCCAGCAATGTGAACTCGGCCTTGAGTGTACGCAGCAGCGTTATCAAAGTGGCAGGCGCCTCCAGAACAACCTTGGCCCCTAAGGCCGTCACCATCGGCAGATAGCGCACAATCTGGATGAGATCACCAAACCCTTGTTCTGCATGCAGCAAAATAGTCTTGCCTGTCAGCGCCTGATCACCCAACCATAATGGCTGTTTGAAGACGCGAAAATCGTATTTGAACTGGTCCGTCTTCCAGCGCCACTCATAGAGCCGCCAGCCCTTTTCATACTGCCCCAGCAACAATAGCAGCAGCGCCTTGTTGTAGTTGGCGTCAACATAGTCGGGGTTTATCTGAATCGCCCTATCATAACTTGCCAAGGCGGCGTCGAATTTACCCATGGTGCTGAGCAATAGCGCCCTGTTGTAGTGGGCCGCGGCAAAACGGGGCTTTAATGCAATCGCTTTATTCAAACTGACCAGCGCCTCATCGTGGCGCTTGAATATTTTATGCAACACAGCGCCCCGGTTATTATGGGCATTGGCATATTTTGCATTACACACAATCGCCTGATCAAAACTGGCGAGCGCCTCATCAAATCGGCCCAGGCTGTTAAAAACGCTGCCACGACTGCCATATGCTTCGGCAAAGTTTGGATTAAGCACGAGTGTCTTGTCGAAACTGGCCAAGGCATCCTCATAACGCCCAAGCTCTTTCAGGGCAGTCCCGCAATTGAAATAAATGGCAAACTCATTGGGCCGGACGATACTAGCCCGTATGAAACAGTTCAGCGCCTCCTCAAATCGCCCTGTTTGACCCAGCAGCAATCCCATGCCATCCAGTGCTGAAAAATTATAGGGATCAACAGCCAATACCTGCTGAAACAGCCACTGAGCCTTAGGCAGGTTTCCCTGACGTTGGCAGGCCATAGCCTGCTTAAGCTGCACGGCGACATAACTGGTGGAGGTTAATGAGTTCATCCGTTGATCTCACATATAAAGGGCCAAGGTAGCTCTGGAAGGTGCGTCGGACGCACGCAGCATCCTATAACTTAATTACCGGCCAGCTCAAAACTATCGAAGTGAAACTGCCCATTTGGCAGCCTATGCGACACCGCCCCCTGACGCATCGCGTCAACCATGGCGGGTGGGCCACTGGCATAGAGTTCATAATCGCTCAGATCGGAAAAATCATTGAGCACCGCCTGATGCACCAGACCATGGCGGCCGTGCCACTGATCTTCAGGTTTGGCGCCGGAGAGTACCGGGATGTAATGAAAGTTGTCCCGCCTTTGCCAGGCTGTTGGCAGGGCATTGAGATAGAGGTCCGCTTGCGCCTGCGCGCCCCAATAAAAATAGATCGGCTGCGGCAGTTCGCCCTGGATGGCGTGTTCAATCATGCCCTTGATCGGCGCAAAGCCGGTGCCGCCGGCCACACAGATGATCGGCCGGGGTGACTCTTCACGCAGATAGAAACTGCCAAAGGGGCCTTCAATACGCAGGATATCCTTCTCCTTCATCTCGTTAAAGACGTGGCCGGAGAACGCGCCACCCTCCAGCAGGCGGATATGCAGCTCAACAAACTGGTCGTCATGCGGCGCATTGGCGATGGAGAAGCTGCGTCGACGACCATCAGCCAGCAGGATATCGATGTACTGTCCCGCCAGAAACTGCATCCGCTCACTGTCGGGCAGCTTGAGGTAGAGCCGCATCACATCGTCGCTCAAGCGCTCCAGCTTCACCACCCGTGCTGGCATTTTGCGAATCGGCACCTCCTGGCTGCTGGTCACCTCGTGAATCTCCAGCACCAGATCGCTACAGGCACGCGCCTGACAGCAGACCGTTTGACCAATCGCCTCCTCCATCGGGCTCAATGCACCGGGGCGACCATCCGCATAGGCGACCTCGCCCGTAACAATCTTGCCCTTGCAGGCACCACAGATCCCGTTGCGACAGCCATAGGGGATCGACAGCCCCTGACGCAGGGCGGCATCGAGAATCACTTCGTCGGCCTCCGCGGTAATCGTGTGGCCGCTCGGCTTAATTATGATTTGGTAACTCATGGCACTCCCCTATATCCTTATCCCAACTTTCACTAAGCAACGATTCTCCATGATTTCCAATTTGAGCAAAACCCTGAACCC
>CAMTXZ010000110.1:0-21362 GCA_947085765.1 uncultured Chromatiaceae bacterium
AACCATAGGTGCCGTGGCACACCCGCCCAGCAGCAGCGCCAACAGGATTGCAACACTATATAGATGGAGACTCTGCTTCATAGACAGTCCCTGGGAGATTCGATCAACCGTTATTCGTGGCTCTGCAACAGCGCCAACAGCGCAGCCTCATCGACAACCTCAATACCCAACTCCTCAGCCTTGCTGAGTTTAGACCCCGCCTCGGCGCCCGCCACCACAAAGCTGGTTTTTTTGGAGACACTGCCCGCCACCTTGGCACCCAGTGCCTGCAACCGCTCCTTGGCTTGATCACGACTGAGTGTCTGCATCGTGCCGGTGAGTACCACCGTTTTGCCCGCCAACGGTTTTGCGACCGTGGTTATCTCTACGTCAGGCCAGTGCAGACCGGCCGCGATCAGTTTGTCGATCACCTCAAGGATATGGGGTTGGCGGAAAAAGGCGTGTACGTGGGCCGCCACGATCGGGCCAACATCTGGGGTCTGTTGCAGCCGCTCTTCGTCTGCTGCCTCGATGGCCGGGAGATTGCCAAAGCCATTGGCGAGCGCCTGCGCCGTCGCCTCGCCCACTTCACGAATCCCCAAACCAAAGAGGAAACGGGCCAGGGTAGTGGCCTTGCTCTGCTCCAGCGCGGCGATGATGTTGGCGGCCGATTTGTCGGCCATGCGCTCCAGCGCGGCCAACTGTTCCTGTTTCAGGCTGTAGAGATCGGCTGGATCATGGATGATGTCGCTATCCACCAGCTGTTCAATCAGCTTGTCACCCAAGCCGTCGATATCCACCGCCCGGCGCGAGGCGAAGTGTTTGATCGCCTCCTTGCGTTGCGCCGCGCAGCAGAGTCCACCGCTGCAACGAGCCACCGCCTCACCCTCTGGTTTGATCACATCAGAGTCGCAGATTGGGCACTTGGTTGGCATTACAAACGGGACAGCATCCGCAGGACGTTTCGACAGCACCACACTCGCCACTCTTGGGATCACATCCCCCGCCCGGCTCACAATCACGGTGTCGCCAACCCGTACATCTTTGCGCTGTACCTCGTCGGCGTTGTGGAGTGTGGCGTTGCTAACGGTGACACCACCGACAAACACCGGCTTCAGCCGCGCCACGGGAGTGATGGCGCCGGTACGCCCCACCTGCACCTCGATATCGAGCACGGTGGTCATCTCCTCCTGGGCCGGGAACTTGTGCGCTACCGCCCAGCGTGGCGCGCGCGAGACAAAGCCGAGGGTCTCGCGCTGCGCCAAGTCATTGACCTTGTAGACTACGCCGTCGATCTCATAGGCCAGCGCACTGCGTTTGGCGCCGATGGTGGCGAAACATTGCAACAGCCCCGCAACGCCCTGCACCACCCGGACCTCGGGATTGATGCAGAAGCCCCACTGCTTAAGTTGCTCAAGGATAGCAAAGTGATTGTCTGGCAGCGTATCGGCAGAGACCTCTCCCACCCCGTAACAGTAGAGCGCCAGGGGCCGTTCGGCAGTGATGCGTGGATCGAGTTGCCGCAGCGAACCTGCCGCTGCATTGCGTGGATTAACAAACTCCTTTTCACCCTTGGCACGGGCACGTTCGTTAAACACCTCAAATCCAGCCATCGGCATGTAGACCTCACCACGCACCTCCAGCACATCGGGCCAACCGCTGCCCATCAGTTTTAATGGCACCGTGGGAATGGTTCGCACGTTATGGGTCACATCCTCACCCGTTACACCGTCGCCACGGGTGGCCGCCTGCACCAGCAGCCCCTGTTCGTAACGGATACTGATAGCCAGACCATCCAGCTTGGGTTCGACCACATACTCCACCTCATCAACCGCAAGCCGCTCCCGCACACGGCGGTCAAAGCTGATCACCTCCTCCTCATCAAAGGCGTTGTCGAGGGAGAGCATCGGCAACATGTGGCGCACCGTGCCAAAGGCCTTGATGGGCGCGGCGCCGACCCGCTGTGTTGGCGAGTCCGGTGAGATCAGCTCAGGATGTAACGCCTCCAGCCGCTGCAACTCACGCAGCAGGCGGTCATATTCGCTGTCGGAGATGTCGGGAGCGTCTAAAACGTAATAGAGGTAGTTGTGTTGATTGATCTCATCACGCAGCTGCGCGATCGCTTCTATGTCACTTGCCAGGCTCATGCTTTACACACTTTTCCACAATGTTTAGATCGGCCACATTATCGCAGAATCCTCACATGCGGGGTTAATACAACGACTGCTGTAAAATCGGTGAGCAAGCGCTATCATGCCAATAGACTACCCTCAGTCAGGTAGAAGCGAGCAACACACACTATGAACAAACTCCATCCCAGATTTGCACTAACACTCATTATTGTCACAGCAGTGCTCTCGGGTTGTGCCTCCCGGCCTCCTCTTCCTCTCAGCAACAACACCATCGAAAACATCAACGTGGCTCAGGTTCAGGCCGACCCAACCCGCTTCACTGGCACAGAGATACGTTGGGGAGGTGTAATCGCAAAAGTAGATAACCATGCCTCACAAACTTGGGTAGAGGTTGTCAGCCAACCACTGTGGGAGAGCGGTGAACCCCAGACCAAGGGCAACAGCAGTGGCCGGTTTATCGCCAGCTTTGCCGGATTTGTTGACCCGATGGTCTACAGCAATGGCCGCCGGTTAACCGTTGTTGGCGCCATTACTGATGTGACCACGCGCCCGATCGGTGAATATAACTACAACTTCCCGATGGTGGCAGTCACTGCATCGCACCTCTGGCCCATCGAGGCAGAGGTATCGCCCTCTGCCGATTTTCCATCACCTTGGTGGTATTACGATACCTGGCCCCTCTATTCCCGCCCTTACCCCTATCTGCATCCACGTTATAGATGGTGAACATAATGTTAACGATTCGCCGCATAGTACTGTTATCGCTCACCATGTTGCTGCTTGCAGCATGCGCTACCACACCCAGGTTTGATGCCAGCGGCATAGATCTGAACGTCACACCACAACAAGCCGCCAGCCAAGTGACAACACTGCTCGGCAGCAGGCAGCTATGGGGCGGCGTCATTATCGCCAGCAGTAATTTGAAAGAGAGCACACAACTGGAGATTCTTGCCTATCCGCTGGACAGCGATCAAAAACCGGACACTGATAAAACACCATCAGGCCGGTTTATCGCACTCCAGCAGGGCTATCTGGAGACCAATAGCTATAGCCAGGGCCGCCTTTTAACGGTGAGTGGCGTTCTGCAAGAAAATCACATTAGCCATATAGGTGAAGCTCAGTACACCTACCCAACCCTGCTGATAGAACAGCTCGAACTCTGGCCAGACAGAGGCACCCCGCCCGAAACGCGGTTTCGTTTTGGTCTTGGAGTAATGTTGCACAACTAGTTTCACTTTTCACCAGGAGACACCGCCATGCAGGTACCTTACCCCGCAGCCATACAAAACAGCGTCACAGTTTATGCTATGGAAGATGCAGGCTTTTCCTCGTGATGACATCAGGCTCAGCACGATTTTTATGAAAAATATCATGTAAATGGATCTGACTAGACAACATCAACCCGGTTGTTTCAAGGCCACTGTGAATCACCATGGCATTCAGGCAGCAAGTCACTCCTCGCGGATAACCAGGCTTATATAAATCAACCGTTACACCCTCGCCAGAGCGAAGTTTTATGCCCGGAGTTTCGATCCTCATCCCTCCTGGACTAATATCAAGCGCCCGAACAACCGCAACAACACTACCCCGGTTGATTAATTTGGCCATTAAATCAATAGACTCACGTTTATGTACACGATGTTCCATGTTTTCTCCTTCAGCTAATGCAATATAATTAAAAACCATTATTTACTTGGTACTAATAAGAGAAACTATCGCTGGTAATACTTATCAGTGTAGACACAAAAACCTGCGCTGCCACCACAGATAGAGAATAGCTCTGTCAGGGCGCTGATATTGTCCATACACATATTGAACACAACAAAACGGCCATTAAAACAAATGGCCATTAAAGCTTGTGACAGAAGGGTTCAGATAATGTTCCGATAAAAACAACAATGGTTAAAAGACAATATGCAACAATGCTATATGGCATTTACTACTATTCAGGAAGCAGCGCGTGATTGATTATCTACATAAGATTGAATTTGGCCTCAGCCCCCTGGCGCTGTTGTTATTGCTGCTCTATCACCTGTATCTATTCAACAAGATAAAAAACAGACCACTGGAGACCGCCATCGGCGCCGCCGACCAGATACGGGCGCTATGGGTGGAGGATGTGGTAAAACGCCAGCGCGACATCCTGGCAGTCCAAACCTTACGCAACTGGACCATGGCCGCTACCTTTCTTGCATCCACCGCCATTCTGATCGCCCTAGGGGTATTTAACATCATCCTTACGGTCGACAAGCAGGGTGATCTGGCCACTCTGTTCAACCATTTTGGCAATCAGGCCCCCATCTGGTGGATAACTAAATTAACCTTCGTCGGCATCAACTTTTTCTTCGCCTTCTTCAACTTCACCCTGGCGATTCGTTATTACAACCAAGCAGGTTTCGCACTTACTGTGCCAATGCAAGACAACAGTCCAGTTCTCTGCCCCGAAAATGCCAAGAGCCTGCTCTATCGCGGCGCCCGTCACTACACCATGGGGATGCGCGCGTTTTACCTCTCCATTCCACTGGCCTTATGGCTACTGGGACCAATATGGTTTCTGCTTAGCACCGTAGTTCTATTGCTGGTCTTTCGCCATATCGACAAACGGGCAGGCGCTTAACAACTTTTTAATGACGAGTGTGGTGATTGCCACATATCTTTAGTGACTCAATGATTACTCTTTATGGCGTGGGCTCTTCGATGGATATGGATCCGTCACCCACACTAAACCATCCAGGAGTAAATCACATGAATAAGCTATCACTTCCAATCCTCGTTCTTGGCGCCCTGACATCTGTTGCACATGCCGCCCCTGCTGAGTTGAGCAATGACAACATGGGGCAGATCACCGCTGGTGGTATTGTCACTTTTAGCGCCACCACTCTGGGAGCAACAACTTTTGCTGCCACCACCTTGGGCGCCACAACGATCAAGGCGACCACATTGGCCGCCACTACAGTAGGTGCTACAACACTCAGTGCAACAACTATCCGTGCCACCACTCTGGCAGCCACAACGCTTGGTGCTGTCAGAATTGCAAAATAAGCTGTAAAAAAAACCTCCTCCTGAAATTTTCAGGAGGAGTTTATTTTACAAACACAGTAACCTCATTTATTACTAATGAGAAATAATTCCACGTGCCCGCACCACCAGATATTGAAGTTTTTCTACATCATGAATAATTAAACTACGTTTTTTATGCTCCACCAATCCACAACGCCATAAATAATTCAACTCCCGGGTTACCGCCTCACGATGTGTGCTCACACGGCTGGCGATCTCCGCATGTGTCGGCGCAGGATAAATAGTCGCACTATTTGACTTATCATCTGTCTCTGTCGCCAGACGAAGCAACTCTATGTGAATACGGGATTTAACAGACAACGTACTGACATCAGCCAAGCGATCACTCAAGTTACGAACCTTTTCAGAGAGTCTTTTCAATATGGCAAGGGCAACACTTTTATTGGAATAGATAATCTCCATAAATTTATCCGCCGGAATCGATACCAGCACAGATTCCGTTTTGGCAATAGCCGTTGCTGACCTACGCTGACCATCGATAGCAGATAACTCACCAAACATGTCACCGGCATGAATATCTGAAAAAACCACCTCCCGCCCGGAAAGCGAGTAATAGAGGATGCGTATAACGCCTTGTGCAACGATAAAAACCCCATTACTCTCATCTTGATACTCAACCACCAGCTCCCCTTCACCATATCGATGCCATCGACACGTACTGATCATGGCCTGCCACTCTTCCGGCATGAAATCATTAAACTCCATTATCTTTTTCAATACCTGATCAGGCGACTCTCTGCTTTCCATACTCAACACCCTAGAATAAACACGTTTAATTAAAAAATTATTTTTAACTGTGGCTTAACTAAAATAGCCGACTTAAAAGAAATATGGCTGGTAATAATTAAACAGAAGAGTGGTAATTTTACCCTTGTTTAATAGAGACCGATTATGTTCAATAGATGTGCCACATAAATATTCATTTATGGCTATTGTGTGTAACACCTACATAACATTGGACAGTAGGAATAAAAATTTACATGAAACATATAATTGTTATTCTTATGGCTATTGTCATCCTCGCATCACCACCAATCCTGTTGGCAACAGATCGCAAACCGGTTCGATCAATCAAAGAGATGCGTGAGGATAGAGTGGTAATGCAAAAATGGGACATGAGCTGTGGCGCAGCAGCATTGGCCACACTGCTGGTTTACCAGCATGGCGATCCTGTATCAGAACAAGATATTGCACGTACACTGATTACCCGTGATGAATACATTTCAGATCCCTCCATACTGCAAAAAAATGAGGGGTTTTCTCTTATGGACTTAAAGAAATATGTGGACAATCGTGGTTATAAAGGCATTGGCTTCAGCCATCTGACACTGTCTGACCTGACCAATAGATCCCCTGTTATCGTCCCGATAAATTTTCATGGTTACAACCATTTTGTTATTTTTCGCGGGATGCGTGGCAACCAGGTGTTGCTTGCCGATCCCGCCTGGGGAAATAGAACGATCTCAAAAAATCAGTTCGAATCCATCTGGATAGAGTACCCATCGTTAGGAAAGGTTGGTTTTGTGGTCACCAAACAAAACCCTCAGAATCAAACCAATAACATGGCGCCAACCGATAAAGACTTTATGATGTTTAGCCCGAGAAACCCATAGATTATGAATATAAACAGAAAATATTATTCTCAACTAAAACGGCCTTTAATAGAATATTCACTGTTTTTTTTAATACCGTTATGTTGTTTGATATTCAGCCCAACCGCCCTGTCTGATACCGACGAATCACTCATCAACAGTTTGCAGCGCAGGCTTGGCGAGCTTGATATAAGCAATTCCAACTTACAGAATCGTATACAAGAACTTGAAAAATCCATACAACAGCAGCAGATCAGTGAACGAAATACTGACATTAATTCAGCGAACAATATTTATAAAAAAATCGACAATACCACCGCTGATCGTGCATTAGAACGATCACTGATTAGAAGCGGAGCACTTTTGCTACTGCCTGGTCAGGGTGAAATTCAACCCAGCATCGCCTACTCTCACGACCAGACCAGCAGGCCGGTCTTTATCAACGATAACGGAACAATAATCATCGCCTCAGAACAGCGTCGACGTGATGTTGTTGATGCCAATCTACTATTAAGGGTTGGTCTCTCTCACGACAGCCAAATAGAACTTGGCCTGCCTTACCGCACAGTGAGCCAGCAGAGAGTGACCCAAGAAGATGCCACGCTGATAGCAGAAAACTCCGAACGCGCCTCTGGAAAAAACAGCCTTCAGCTAGCCGTTTCCAAAACAGTGTTTCGGGAACAGGGATGGCTGCCAGACATTGTTGCCCGGGCCAATGCCAGCATAGTATCTGGCAACAACAGAGATAACGCAGAAAACCTGGGCATCGCCAGTCACAACGCGATCACCGGATCATTAACCTCCATACACCGGCAAGACCCACTGGTATTTCTTACCGGCCTCTCATATCAACACTCATACGAAAAAAACAGCAGTCGCCCAGGCGACAGTAAAGGCCTTTCGTTAGGGGTAGTCCTGGCCGCCAGCCCCGAGACATCCCTACGCTGGGTTATGGACCATAGTGTTATTGATGAAACCACTATCAATGGCAACAAAATCCCAGGGTCCAACCAAACTGCCGGATCGTTTACCATTGGTGCATCGTCCATCATCAATCGCAATCTGTTTGTTGATGTTGCTACCGTCATTGGCCTGACAGAAAGCGCAACTGACTACTCTATCGTCATCTCTTTCACCAAGAGTTTTAACCTCCCTTCAGCATTACGTTAACAGCAAGACCACTGTTGTAAAACGTAAATAACTCACACATTTATGCGTGAGTTTTATCACAGACCCTGCTGTTAATAATCGTTATTGTTATTGCATGTAACCTTTTTCACTGAATGACAGCGGCATTGGTTACTCAAAAAGGCGTGTGACAGATCCCCAACGGGACAATGACTTTAGCAATTGCCCATGCGGCGATATAAATTACGAGGTGAGATCATGAACAAAAGCGCAGTAGAAACATTGCCCCCCTTCGTTATGCCAATACCGGTATCCGACGAAAAGGCCCACAACTCAACGGCCGTGGTAAACGCCATGCCTGTTGCAAATCATGCCAACATAGTCTGTATAGATCCAGACGCGCACATCGAACTTGGCCTAGCCCTGCAAGAGATGGGTAACTACGCAGAAGCGGCGCAGACATATCAAAAGGCCATTGCCTTACAGCCAGACTCAGCCGAGTTACACGCCTTTCTTGGCATCTGCCAACAGGCAAGCGGCAAACTCAGTGATGCGGCAGAGTCATATCGTGAAGCGGTCAGACTCAACCCGGATTACGCACAAGCCTCCTCCAACCTGGGCGTCATACTGCAAGAGCTGGGCGAATCGGATGCCGCCATTGCCGCCCTGCAAAATGCAATCAAAGCCAATCCCGCTTTTCCCGAAGCCTATGCCAATCTGGGTGTCATCTGGCGCACTGTGGGCAATATGGAAAAGGCCATCAATACATTCCGTACTGCCATCGCCCTCAAACCCAACTATGCCGAGGCCCACGCCAATCTCGGGGCATGTTTGCACAAACTCGGACAACTTGAAGAGGCACTTGCCAGCGTTCGCATTGCCACACTGCTCAACTCCAACTATGCACAGGCACACGCCGATCTTGGGCTGATCCTGTATGAGCTAAGCAGACCGGGCGAAGCCGCCGTCGCCTTTTATCGCGCATTATTGCTCGGCGCCAAAACAGCCGAACTCTATTCAAACTATGGCGTAACGTTGCAAGAGCTGGGCAGACAGGATGAAGCCGTGGCCGCCTATCAGCAGGCCATCGTCATCAATCCCGACTTCCCCGATACCTACTCAAACTTTGGTGTGGCACTGCTGGAGATGGGGCAAAACGAAGAGGCCGCCAATATGTTTCGCCGCGCCGCCGCCATCAATCCCCAGCACCCACACGCCTACTCCAACTTGAGCATTGCACTGCATGAGATGGGCAAAGACGATGAGGCAGCGGCTGCCTCCGCCAAGGCGATTGAACTACACCCCAACGATGCTGACGCCCGCTCCAACCTTGCCATGGTACGAATCCATCAACAACGTTTTGATGAGGCGATCTCACTACTGTTGAGCTCAGCTGACATGAACCAGAATCATGGTCGTGCGCTTGCCAACAAAATCACCGTACCGGCGCACCGAATAAAACATGACCATGAACAGATCAGCCTGCTCAAACAGCGTGGCCTGCTCAAACCTGAGTACCTCGGTTATGCGGACTATCTTGCGTCATTAGCAACCGCTGTAGAGCAGAGCAGCCCCAGCACAGAAACATTCACTATCGAAGGCGACAGTGTCGCCAGGATAGCCCCCTCTTATAACAAGCTGGTCTACACGCCAGCTACGCCAAATATCTCGCGCCCCTTTTTGAATCCACAACTGGATGTAAAGACAATAGAGCGCAACTATCTGGAGTCAGAACCCGAGGTTGTCTATATCGATGACTTTCTATCGCCAGCGGCGCTGAATGCAATTCGAGATTTTTGCCACGAAGCAACAATATGGAAAAAGGAGTATGGCAACGGCTATCTGGGTGCCACATTAAAAGATGGTTTTGTATCACCGTTGATCATGCTGGTGGCAGAAGAGCTGAGAAATACCTTCCCCCAGATATTTCAAAAACACCTGCTCGAACAGGCCTGGGCCTTTAAATACGACAGCACCATGAAGGGCATCAACGTTCATGCCGACTTTGCCGCCGTCAATGTCAACTTCTGGATCACCCGTGATGAAGCGTGCCTGAATCCCGAAAGCGGTGGGCTGGTCATCTGGGACAAAGCCTCGCCCAAGGATTGGAGCTTCAGCGAATACAACGGTGATGAGTCACGCATCAGAAAATTTTTAACCGATGCCGGTGCACGTTCAATACGTGTGCCTTACCGGGAGAATCGCTGTGTCATATTCAACTCCACACTGTTCCACGAAACAGACCAGTTTGAGTTCAACGACGCCTACCAGGATAGACGCATCAACGTGACCTTTCTTTATGGCAAGGGGTTGCGGTTGCGTTAATTGGCAGAGAAAGTGTGAGCCACTATTGCAGTGGCTCACACAGTTTTGCCAGATATATTTATTGTCGGCCTGAGTTTGAAGGTATCTATACAACGTACATTCTATTCAATCGTCAATGCTAAAAACCTCTATGGCCGCCAGAATTTTGGAGCAGGCGGGCTGCATATTTCGTATTGTTTGCCTGTGGCACTAGAGTATATAGTAATACAAACACTGCCCTTCCATGTACGGACGGTATAGGTGTCCTCGCCAAGTATCTGAACAGGACTATTAACTGGTTCTCCCGGCTGTTCCTTGGAAAAATCAAAGGGGGCACGGCACTTTACCTCGCCGCAGGGTGAAATGAGCTTGCCGGTATTGGCGTCGATAACTATGAGCTTGGGGACAATGCCATCCTGCGTCGCCTCATAACTGATCAGCAGCCCTTGCTGTACATTGTTTTCCTTGATAACCCGTTCCAGATTTTTCGCCCGGTCATCGCCACCGCCCCCTATCTGCCCTTTAATGCTGGCACAACCACCGAGGGCAATGCTTGCCGCCAACACTATCGCTATTTTTCCTATCTCTATTTTTCTCATCACTGCTCCCTTTTATTAAAAAATTGTGTACGACTAGTTATCTTTGACTCCGCCTGGCCTGCATTACCCCCTGTAACAGTTGCAGCAGGGTAGTACCTTAAAACTACCTAAACCACAGGCGCAGCTCTAAGGCTATCTGGCGTGCTGACGGGTACGCTGGCGGCAGTGCCGTACCCGTACCAAAATTCACGCTTTGAAACTTAAAATCCTTGTTGAAGAGGTTGTTGATACGCAGGTTGATCAGCCCACGATATCTTGTCATTCGATAACCGGCCGTAATGCCCGATAGCCAAAAATCGGAGCGCCCCTTGTCGGCCAACGAGCCAAAATCGATCTGCTGCTGAATATATGTCGAGCTCCAGCGACTGAAGAACCCGCCAGCATGATAATAAGAGATGCTTAGGGGCAGGTATTGAGTTGTCAGCTCATAGGGGTCAACAAAATTGATCTGAGTGGGATCAACGGGACGACTAAAATCTTCGCGCCGGTACTCTGCACTCAGCCCCAGTGTCTCTTGCGGAGTCCAGTAGAGATAAACTCTATCTACCCGCTCATCTCTCATCTCACTACTCGCCACATTGATCAATGGATCAAACGAATGGTTTATCAGCCGGCGCTGCGATACTTCAGTACCAATCGATAGTTTTTTTGAGAGAGTATGGTCGATACCGATACCGTAGACCTTGGCCTCGGTGGCGTTGCTATCATCAAAAAACTGATTGAAACCGGCTACCTGAGTTGGCTCGATGGTCTGATTTGCCAGCAACGGCCGCTTTAGGGTACGGAAGGCTGCCAGCCGGAAGGAAGTTGCCGGCGCTATCTGCCACACCAGACCGGTCTTGGGGTTGAATTGATTCTGTTTTAAGGAGCTTATCTGCGCCTGGTCTATATCATCAAAGGCGTCATAACTCAGCCCTAATGTCAGTGTCACCTCATTGGCCAATGGCACGTAGCTATAAACATATGCGTTACGGTGTTTGATTTCGCCTATCTGATCAATAATAGGGAAGATCGAACCATCCGGCAGCAATATACTCAACTGCTCCTGATTGTTCTGTTCAAGATAGCCCAATCCCACCACGGATTTAAGCGTGGAGGTGCGCCAAATGTGTTGAAGTTCCGCCAACGTACCACGACTCTTGCCTAGATTATTGAATCCAGACTGTAGATCATCTTCAATCTCACTATAGAGCACAGACCCAAGAACATCTTGCATCGGACTCGGTGTGTAATGAAAACCTAAACGCGATGTCTTTGCATCGAGCTGTTTACGCAACGTGACATCAAAAAGTGAAGTATCAAACAGCTGTTGCAAATCACCGTTGCTGCTCTCTCTTTGCCGATACTCAAATTGGGTGCTGAAGTTTTCTGTGATGTTGAACTGGGCAAAGGCGTTGTAGATATTCTGTTTGTAATCACTGTTTTCACGAGCACCATCAGTGGATGAGTGGAACTGCCCCAGGCTGTAGGATGCCCGGCCTTGTATGCCACTCACTACCAGCTCATCACCACGACTGCCGTGGTTGCCAATGGTGCCGCTTACTCGTAACGCTGCGCCATCACGGGTAAACAGCGGGCTGTATTCATTGAGCCCGGCGAGGGAGATGCCGGCGTTCTCTGCGCCCGCGAGGCTGCCCTCTGTTGCTTGTGGGCTAACCGGTACGATGTTGATGGGTTGCAGCAGCTGCGCTTGCAGCAGTTCGCTCACCCGTGCAATTTCGTGGCGCGGGGTATTGGCATACGCATCTGCCAGCAGCCGATGGGCCGCGTTGTTGCTAGGATCACTGTTTAAAGATCGCCACCCTTGCAGCAGTGCTGCGCGGTTAAAGCCGAGGTCTTGATAGACCTTGGCCAGACTGGCGCTGCGTGCCGCCTGATCGCCGTCGAGCAACAGGCGCGAGCGGTAGACGGCGCGGTTGTCATTAAGCGCGATGGAGGTTTGCAGATCACGCAGCGCCTGCACCGGGCGGTTGCTGCTCTGTTTAACGCTGGCATCGTAGAGCCACGGTGTGGGGTCGTTGGGGTCTAGTGCTTTGGCCATGGCGAGTTGCGATTCTGCAAGTGCATCACGTCGCTCTTCATAATAGGCCTTGCCGAGATAGCTTCTGATCATGGAGTTATTCGGATCGAGACTGGCGGCAAATTCGAGTTGACGCCGCCCCTCTTCCAGGTTGCCGTTGCGGATCATGGCTAAACCCAGCCCCATGCGTGGCAGAGGATCGGCCTGGTCCAGCTCGATCGCCTGTTGAAAGCGCTGTTGCGTCTGGTCGATTTCGGTACGGGCCAGATAGGTAAAACCCAATACACTCTGTGCGCGACTCAACGCCGGGTTCAAACTCGCCGCCTGTTGTGCGGCGACCAGCGCATCTGCATGTCGGCCTTGTGCAAGGTAGAGTTCGGCAATACGTGCCTGGGTGAGTGCGTTATCGGGGCCACGTGCCTGGGCCTGTTGTGCGGCTTGCAGTGCAGCTGCGATATCAAACTGTGCTTGATATATATAAGAGAGTGCCAGGTGCGGCGCCACACCCTCCGGGTTGGCGGCGATTGCCTGTTGCGCAAACGATGCGGCTTTTGCGGTATCGTTATTGGTTAGCGCGATTATTGCCTGTAGCGCCAGCGCATCGCCACTGTTGGGTGTGCGTTGCAGGTCGATGTTGGCCTGCTCAACCTGACCGACGGCAAGGTATAACGCTGCACGATAGAGATATACATCGCTATTGGTTAAATCATCCGGCAGATTCTCTACCTCAGCCAACGCCGCGGCGGCATTGCCAGCGTGATAAAGCTCCACGGAGGCTTGCAACTGCTGCGCCCAGGGCTGCGGCAGTTCAGCAAACTCGCGCTCGTTATATTCGGTTACCGCTGGGTAATAGAGCGCCCACTGCACTGCATCACGCGGATGCAACAGTATTCGCAGCAGTGGTGCTTGCCCGGCAAGGGTGCGTGCTGATTCGCCGTTGCTCAGTAACAGCTCACCGTATGAGTTTTTGGTCCGTACATGACCTTCAAACACGGTGACATCGGTATGCTGCTCATTCACCGCAACCACAAATTCGGTGCCTTCTACCGCGGCGTTAACAAAAGGTGTGGTGACTTCAAAGGAGTGTTTAATGCGGCTGATAAAATGGGCAACGCCTTCAACCAGATTTAACCATGTTGATGTTGCATCAGTGCTGGGCGGCAACGTAACAGTGGTGCGCTGATCGAGGCGCATGATGGTGCCGTTGCTTAGGTAGAGCGCAGCGCGGGCTTGCGCCGGTACGTGAATGGTCTGGCCGGGACAGAAGATCTGCTCGGGTTTGACAACACTCCAGACCGGGCTATCGGCCTGCCGGACTTGCACACTGCCTTGCACGGATATGGCCCTGGCGACCTCTGGCGTGCACGGTTCCGCCTGCGCATTTGTCGCCATTAAGCAACAGAATGCCAATACAACGCTCCGACTTGGTGCATGAAAAATCCGCTGAGCCACGTAATATTTTCCGGCGTTTATCCCAAACATTATTCGCCTCTCCAGTTTATTATTTTAATAATTTACGCATTGTTACGGATAAGGGGCATTGAGTCTAGCTATTTGAAATTAGATTCTGATGGTGCTATCGCAGCACCAAAGCGTGTGATCGATACTCTTCACTTTGACGCATCAGGGTAAACCAATTGGCTGGCAAAAAAAATGTAATATGCACATTACGAGTGTGAAATTATACGGTCTATTCTGACCATCTTTCAGGTCACATTTACAATTATTAGCCGTTTCTAATGCTACTTAAATAACATGGCATAACAGGCCCGGTTTACTATTTATTTTTGCCCCATGTGTATCACACCACTCCATAGTACGGGCGGGTTAGCTACATATTCCTGACAGAGCTTCAGATAAAAGGCGGTGGGACCATCATCAGGATGCTGTTCGATTAAACCCTGAAACAAAACCAGCGCCTCGTTCCACGCCTGCAGCAAAAAGAGCTGATACGCCTGTTCGAAGTTGCTGCATAACCTCTTTATTACCGCCAGGTTATCCATATTTTCATAGCTGCGACCCAGCAATTCATGCACCATAACGGTCTGCTCTTTACCGGCCAGCATAAAGATTCCCAGTTTTCGAGTGATCAATCCCGATACACCTGCCAATACCTCGTCAGATACAATTACGTGGGTACCGAGCTGTTTGTTAAGCCCTTGAATACGCGAGGCGGTATTGACGATGTCGCCCACTGCACGATATTCGTAGTGATCTAACGCACCGATGTTACCGATCATCATTTCACCGGCATGCAAACCGATGCGTGTATTTAATACCCTCTCCCGTTGCTGGCTGAATTTGAGTGCCGCCGCTGCAATATCAAGCGCCGCCTCGCAGGCCAGTTGCCGCAAGCTCAGCTCGGCCTGCGGTGCCGACCAGAGCGCCAACATCGCATCGCCTATCACATCAGAGACGATGCCTTGGCGGGCGCGTACCGGTGCAAACAGCGCTTCGTAATAGCCATTCATCAACTCACTCAGCGCTGCGGGCGTGAGTGTTTCCGCCAGACGTGTATAACGCTCGGCATCCGTGGCCAGGCAGATGCCATACATCAGTTGGCCTGCTGCTGCCACTGGGGTAGCGCTGTCGGCAAAATTATTCACGACATTAAGCGGTACGTAATGGCTAAAGGCATGGTGCATCTGTTGCCGACTACGGTGTGCATCGCCATAACAACACCACAGAGAGATTAACAAGGCCAAGGGCGTCTGAACCAACAGCGGTACAACCCAGGGTAACCAAATATTCTGCAGAGTAAAAAACAGATAACAGACCAGCAGGTAGATGCCGGCCAGCAGCACGTTGCCCACCACTACCAGGGCTGTTGTTGGCAGTCGCCCCATTGCTGCAATCATGAAACCGTAGGCCACAATCAGGGATACAAACAGCATGGGAGGCAACGTTTTCAGGGTTGTGCCCTGCAAAATATTGGCAAATGCCGTTGCAGCGATCTCGACACCACTTACATCAACACCACTTGTTTGGGAGTAGACCGTAAAAAATCCATCTTTTTGTTCTGGCTGGCGATTTTCAGCAAAACCTACAAACACCACATTGTCCTTAAAGCGCGCCAGAGCTGTGACATCTGCCTGTAACATATCAACATAGGGAACCGTTGTGATGGTATGGGGCGGGCCGTATAGATTGAGGTAGGGGCGACTCTTTCCCGCGTAGGTATCAAATAGCGCTTCAAGGCGCGCGCTCTGCTCATGAGTGAGAGACTCTGTATTGGCGACACTCTGTTTTAATTCGGCCAATAACGCCGGCTGGGTTAACAAGACGGCACGCGCCGCGCTGCCTAATCTGGTTTTACCGTTGTCTATCACCGCCATATCCAACAGTTGCTTCATCAATCGGGCGTCATCTACAGCCAGTGCCTGCAACCACTGAGTGGCGGCCGCTGCGCTGTAATGTTCCAAGGCCACCACGGGTAAGGTGGCAACATCCCCTGCCGAGGTGTGAAAGGTCCAAAATTGACTGATGCGCACCGGCACTTTAGGCAGTGCAAAGGGCGCGATATCCGCTGCCGCCTGAGCAAGCTCGGCAAACGGTGGCACTAGGTGTTCTATATTTACTCTGCTGGCGCCGTTGTCAGCGACTTCACGTTTGAGATAGGCAAACAGCACCACATTGCCGGCGCGACGGGCTGCATCGCTGAGTTGCTGATCCTGCACTGGATCACGTGGCTCTTTGAAAAAGATATCAAACACCACAACGGCTGCACCCGCGTCAGCCAATTGATCAATGAGACGTGCATGCATGCCACGTGGCCAGCGTGCCGGGTCATTGGCCAGACCCAACTGGTCGGCCGAACCCTTGTCTATAGAGACCAGCACCACATCAGCGGGGGCCAAACGGGGGCCACGCAGTTTATATAACCCATCCAACCCCACGTTTTCTTCCCAAGCCAGGCCAAAAGGTAGAAAATAGAGCAGCAGACCGATCGTCGCCGTCGCCAAACCGAGCAGCAGCGTTTTTTTAAGACGTAGATTCATGCTAAAGCGACGTCGTTGATCTGACATAAAATGGCTTGCTCACAATGGGGGAAGAGTCCGGCGATAGGAGACTATTCTGCCCAGCGGACTAGGTCGGCGCAAGCAGAGGCAGATACTCTGTTGCCGCGCTTGCCGGGAGCTTACTAAGGATTACAATTAACTGTCGAATAATCAGGGAGAAGGAAAGTGATACCGCAAAAGGGCTTTGACGACCTACCTACGATGTTGCAGCGCGTGCCGTTGTTCAGCGCCTTAAATAACGAGGAGCTGGCTGCCGTCTGCGCCCATGTTATTACACGAAGCTATGCCAAAAACTGCGTGCTGATCACTGAGGGGGATGCAACTGATTCATTGTTTATCATATTGAAAGGGCGGGTTAAGGTCTATCTAAGTGATGACCGTGGCCGTGAGGTCATCCTTACCCAGCAAACTAGTGGAGAGTATTTTGGCGAACTGGCGCTGATAGACGATGCCGAGCGCTCCGCTTCGGTCATGACCATCGAGCCTTCGACCTTTATCATTATCAACAAACACTCATTTAAAGAGATACTGGCCGCCAACCCCAGTATCGCCGTTACACTCATCAGAGATTTGACCGGCCGCATTCGCACCTTGACCGACAACGTCAAGAGCCTGGCCCTGATGGATGTCTATGGTCGTGTTGCAAAAACCCTGTTGAATATGGCGACACAGACCGGTGACAAACTGGTCATCGATGAAAAACTCACACAACAGGATATCGCCGACCGCGTCGGCTCATCACGCGAGATGGTATCAAAGATACTCAAGGACCTGAGCAGTGGCGGTTATATCAGTGTTGACCATAAGCGCATTGTTATCAATGAACGCCTGCCGACACGCTACTAGCCACTGATGTAGATGTGCAAAGGAATAATATAGGTCCTGATATACCCATACCTGATATACCCATAACCCATAATATACCCGTCGTAACAGACGCACTCTCCAGATCAGGCAGTTACGCCACTTTTCTGTAACCTCTGTTGACAACCCCCCTGCCGCTCACTTACAGTGCGCTCCTGCTTCAGGTGTCCCAACGGCTATCGCCTTAGGGATGAAACGGGAAGCCGGTGCGTTCTGGTCATCACCAGCACTATTCCGGCGCTGCCCCCGCAACGGTAAGCGAGTTTAAGGTTCTGCATCACGCCACTGTGGTTTACACGGGAAGGCGCAGACCCTGGGAGTTCCCCACTCGCGAGCCCGGAGACCGGCCTGTGGCATTAGTTCGGCATTGCGGAGGGCGATGCACCGGCATGTGTGGTGTATTTTCTGTCTTCCCGCTATTGCTGTCTCACCCTCCTCCGCCTGCCGTGTTGTCTTTGTTTATTCAGATCGCGCACGGGTGTGCGTGGTGGAGAGATATATGCAGTTGCGTTCATTGCCAGCAGCCATAGCGCTGTTAAGTTCACTTCCCTTTTATTCCATAGTGGCCACTGCGGCCGATGCCGAGGTGGTTATTGTTACGGCCACACGTACCGCACAGACCGTAGATAGCACGCTTGCATCAGTGACGGTGATCAACCGTGCTGATATCGAACAGCTTCAGGCTCAATCACTTCAGGATCTGCTGCGTGGTGTAGCGGGTATCTCTATCACCAATAATGGTGGCGCCGGCAAACTCACCTCTATCTTTATGCGCGGAACAGAGTCAGACCATGTGCTGGTATTGATTGACGGTGTGAAGGTGGGTTCTGCCACCTCTGGCAGCACTGCATTTCAGGATATCCCTGTTGCCCAGATCGAGCGCATCGAGATTGTACGTGGACCACGTTCCAGCCTTTACGGCGCCGAGGCGATTGGCGGTGTAATCCAGATCTTCACACGCAAGGGCCAAGGCCCCATCAAACCTTCATTCAGTGTGAGTGCCGGACGTTACGACACTCTCTCTACTCAAGCGGGTATATCCGGCGGTGATAGATCCAGTTGGTTCAGTGGCAATGTGAATTTAATTAATACCGATGGTTTCAACGCCTGTAAAGGTTCGCTAAGCGGCGGCTGCTTCACTGTTGAACCGGATAAAGATGGCTATCGTGATCTCGCTGCATCACTAAGTGGCGGTTTGCGCTCTACCACTGGTGTGGAGCTTGCGTTCAACGCGCTGCGTAGCGAAGGAGATGCAGACTATGACGGAAGTTTCAGCAACCAATCAAAATCTGTGCAGCAGGTACTCGGCAGTACTTTGCGTTTGTCCCCGCTGCCGGCGTGGCAGATGTCACTAGCGGTGGGACAAAGTCGCGACCAGTCTGACAGTTTTAAAGATGGTACGTTCTCCAACAGTTTCAATACACGGCGTGATAACGCAACCTGGCAGAACGATATCACCATTGGTGATAATCGTTTGCTGACTGTTGGTCTGGATCGTCTGGTGGATCATATTGAAAGCACCACAGCCTATGGTGTTAATTCACGCGGCAACAGCGCCCTCTTCACACAATACCAGGGAACTATGAACGCGGTAGATATGCAGGTGTCGCTGCGCCGTGATGACAACGAACAGTTTGGCAACCACACCACTGGTGGTCTGGCACTAGGAGCTGACCTAAGCAAAAACCTGCGTGGCACAGTTACATTTGGCACGGCGTTCAAAGCGCCTACCTTTAATGAGCTTTACTACCCATTTTTTGGTACAGCAACGCTGAAGCCGGAAGAGTCACGCAGCATCGAGGTAGGTGTGGCAGGCAAAACCGGCAACGGCCACTGGGCCGTCAACGCCTATGAAACACGCATCGATAATCTGATTGCATACGACGCATCGCTCTTTGCTGCCAACAATCTGAATGAGGCGCGTATCCACGGCATCGAGGCAATTTGTGGTGTGGATATGAGCGGCTGGGCAGTCAATGCCAACCTCACCCTGCTTGATCCAGAGAACCGCGCCAGTGGCACTAACTACGGCAAGGTACTGCCACGCCGTGCCAAAACCAGTTACCGTTTAGATGCAGATCGTCCCCTTGGTGCATACCAGATCGGCGCCAGCTTGCGTGCCGAAGGGCACCGTTTTGATGATCTGAACAACAGTAAACGTCTTGCTGGTTACACTACTGTTGATCTTCGTACCGGTTATGACGTGACCAAAGCAGTACAGCTGCAAGCACGTATCGAGAACCTGCTAGACAAGAAGTACGAAACAGCGGCGCTTTACAATCAACCTGGTCGTAGTTTGTTTGTAACCCTTCGTTATCAGCCTTAATTATTAGTACATGGACTAATAGTCCCCCCCTTACAACCACTGAATAGTGATAAGGGGGAGCTATCCTCTGGCTCCGTTCTAATAACTATCAACTCAGGAGCAATATTATGTTAATGCTCTCCACCCGCAATCAATTCATCATCGGTATTACACTGGTTATGTTGATGGTTACCACTCGTGGCCACCACGTTGCCTCACTGGAACATCTGCCCAGTGCATCATGGGCGGTATTTCTGCTTGCTGGTATCTACTTACGTCCAAGATGGATCTTTGCTGCACTACTGGCATTGGCAGGTTCGCTCGACTACGCCGCCATTACCTGGGGAGGCGTCTCCAACTTCTGCGCCAGCCCGGCTTATGCCATGTTATTACCTGCTTATGGTGCACTCTGGCTGGCGGGCCGCTGGTATGCGAAACAGTACAGTGTTAACTGGAATACGCTTCTGCCACTCTCTCTGGCGGTTCTTATTGGCACAGCAGTCTGTCAACTGCTTTCCAGCGGCGGCTTCTATTTCTTCTCCGGTCGGTTTGTTGATACAACATTTGCCGAGTTTGGTACGCGACTAGTTAAATATTCCCCTGGCGCTCTGCAATCGCTGCTGTTCTATGTTGCAATGGCTGCCGTGATACACGTGCTATTGGTATTGGCACACACAACATTCACCAAACAGAAGATCACAGAGGGCTAACATTATGGACAGCAGCGACAAATCAGAACGCCACCGCACCCGCATGCAGCGCAAAAAAGAGGTGGTGGATGCCTCCATCGCCCGCGCTGATCAGGACAAAGGGCTGCTGCTAATACTCACCGGCAATGGCAAAGGTAAATCCAGCTCCGCCTTTGGCATGGTGGCGCGGGCACTGGGCCACGGTATGCAGGTAGGTGTCGCGCAATTTATCAAGGGGCGCTCTGATACTGGCGAAGAGTCTTTTTTTAGCCAACAACCCGGCGTGGTCTGGCATGTACTGGGCGAAGGTTTTACCTGGGATACACAAAATCTGGAGCGCGATATTGAAACGGCCAATCGCGGCTGGAACATCGTGCGCAAAATGCTGCAAGATCCCGCCATCAATCTGGTGGTGCTGGATGAACTCACCTATCCGATCAAATATGGCTGGCTCGATATTGAGATGGTGCTGAGTGATCTCGCTGCCCGCCCGGCGATGCAGCATGTGGTGATCACCGGCCGTGGTGCAGCCAAAGCGCTGTGTGATGCAGCGGATACCGTGACTGAACTCGACGATGTAAAACACGCCTTTCGTGCAGGTGTGCAAGCGCAGAAGGGCATAGATCTATGAGGGAGTGCCCGGCACTCTT
>CAMTXZ010000111.1:0-12725 GCA_947085765.1 uncultured Chromatiaceae bacterium
CCGGGCAGGATCATCCTTACCATAAAGGGTAGTCTCAAGACGTGGCTGCAGGATCAGCTTTTGTGTCAATAACAATTCATACTCGGCATCAAAACCTACAGCACTACGACCTTCTTTCCCTACGTAACCGGTGGCGGCCAATTCAAACCAGTAGGGCGCTAATCCCTGCACACCAAAGGCAAGCCAAGATTGATTATCGCCTTCGCCACTGTCATAACGCAGCCCCAGCTCTGTATTCCAAAAGGTGGCAATCGCATGGCTCCACAATAGCTCAGTACTGGCCTCCAGAAGTTTGTCGTTATAGATCTCGCCCTCAGATTTCAGCACTGCACGGTCATAGTCACGGCCATACATGGCGCGAAGATCATAGACCCGCCAACTGCTGTCATCACCACGTACAGCCTCCAGACGGTCAACCATCAACGTCGCCATTGTGTATTGATCCGCAAGGTGCAATCGGGGCGAGGCCCTGAAACCAATGCCATCCGAATAGGCATGAGGATCACGGGCATCGGCTGGGGCCGAACCACCCTGCATGTTCATTTTGCCCATGCCTTTATCGCCATGTTGCATGGAACCACCCATAGCAGAGTGGTCCATGGGTGGTTCCATATCACCCATCTCCATGCCGGAAAAGTCCATCCCCGCATCCTCTGCCATAGGAGTGGCTGGATGCGCCATCTGTTCCATAGTGGCGTCACCTTCTGCCCACGACACGGTGACATTGGCCAATAACAGAGCCGCCACCAGTAGTCTGATTTTGCTATTCCCATTCATTGCATTTCTCACTCTCATCTTCACCGCCGCCGCCCCACTCACGAGACCACCACTTCACGGAACATGCCTGCATCCATGTGATAGAGCAGATGGCAGTGCCAGGCCCAATGTCCCAGGGCATCCGCAGTGACCAGAAAACTGATGCGCTGCGCCGGTTGCACACTAATGGTGTGACGACGTGACAGGAACTCGCCATCAGGACTCTCCAATTCACTCCACATACCGTGCAGATGCATCGGGTGGGTCATCATGGTGTCGTTATGAAGAATTACCCGCAGGCGTTCATTGTGACGGAAGTGAATAGGTGTGGATTTACCAAACTCCACCCCATCAAATGACCAGGTATAACGCTCCATATTACCGGTGAGATGCAGTTCCATCTCACGTCCTGGATCACGTTCATCTGTAAGACCTTGGGTGCTACGCAGGTCGGCATAGGTCAATACACGACGGCCATTGTTGCGCAAACCTACGCCTGGATCATCAAGGTTGGTACGTGGTGTATCAACCCGCATATCAACACTAGGGCCATATTCACTGCTGGCATGACGCACTTTCACGGCAGCCGCCGCCAACGGCATGGCGTGACCTCCATGTTGCATGCCAGCCATTGCCTCACCTTGCCCCATTGATCCCATCGTCCCCATCATGTCGGTCATGCTCAGCGCTGCAGGTTTATCCAGTCCAGGCACGGGCGCAACCAACCCGACACGGGTACCCAGGGTGCCACGTGCATAACCGGTGCGGTCCATGGATTGGGCAAAGACGGTGTAGGCATCATCAGTGGGCGTGACAATCACATCATAGGTTTCACCCGGTCCAAAGCGGAACTCATCCACCGTCACCGGCTCCACCGCCAGACCGTCGGCCGCAACGACGGTCAGCTTCAATCCTGGTATGCGCACATCAAAAAAACTCTGCGTGCCGCCATTAATGAAACGCAGCCGCACCCGTTCACCTGGATTGAACAGCCCCATCCAGTTGCCGCGTGGCGTTGTGCCGTTCATAAGATAGGTATAACCGTAGGCCGATATGTCGGCCAGATCGGTAGGACTCATGCGCATCTGATTCCACATGCGGCGCTTGGCGACAGCGGACGAGAACCCTTCTGTAGATACATCACGAAAAAAATCGACTACAGTGGGTTGATTAAAATTGTAATAATCAGACTGTTTCTTCAACCGGTTAAAGACATCCATCGGATCATCATCGGTCCAGTCAGAGAGCAGCACAACGTGGTCACGATCAGCGCGTTGATCCTCCTCCTGCGCTGGGTCGATGATGATTGCTCCATACATACCGGTCTGTTCCTGGAAGCCGGAGTGCGAGTGATACCAGTAGGTGCCGGACTGCTGCACCTTAAAGCGGTAGACAAAGGTCTCGCCCGGTGCAATGCCTTCAAAGCTAATGCCAGGCACACCATCCATCTCAAAGGGCAGGATGATGCCGTGCCAGTGGATCGACGTCGCCACGTTCATCTGGTTGTTGATCCGAATGGTGATTGTCTCACCCTCGCGCCAACGCAGAGTGGGGGCAGGTATCGAACCGTTGATGGTCGTGGCCATACGCGGTGCGCCGGTAAAATTGGCGGGGGATTCGGCCACGGTAAGATTAAATTCCGTGCCCGTGAGTATCGGTGCCGTCCCGGTGGTCGTCAGCCCCTCCACCTGTATTTGAGACCGCGCCCATGCCGGTTTAATAGCGGGAGTGAGTCCTAACAATACCCCGCCAGCGACCAGCCCCTGCATAAAACGTCGGCGCGGCAAACTGGCCGAGGGTGGGATGGGTTGAAAAGTTCGTTTCATGTTTACAGCTCCTGAGCTGAGTTATTGCCACGTGGTTGCGGCGCCAGTGCGCAAAATCCTTGCGCTGGCACCCCCAGGGCGGCGTTGAATTTACTGGAGAGATTCTGGAATGCAATCAACCCTGTCAGTTCGATGATGGTGTCATCATCAAAGTGTTGCCGCAAACGCTGGAAGTGGAGCGCTGTTGGCCGCTGACCGGTGTGGGTCACCACCTCAGCATAGTCGAGCGCAGCCCGCTCCCTATCCGAAAATAGATCACTATTTTTATATTCCGCCAGGGCCAACAACTTCTCGGTGTTGATACCACGTTTAAGCGCCGTTGCTGAGTTGATGTCAACACAGAATGGGCACCAGTTAATCTGCGAGACACGCACGGTGATCAAGGTTCGCAATGCTGGCTCTAGCGGCGATGAGCGCCGATCCAGGGCGCCATACAACAGTGCCAGCGCCGCAAACACCTTGGGGGTACGTCCCCACAAACGTGCTGGTTCAAGCACCGCACCATACTTGCGTTTTTGATTCCAGAAAAAAATCTTCACATACCAAGGGAAATGCTGCCCTGTGCTGGTTTCAATATTCGACATAGCGCTATTCCCTTTAATGAGCAGACCAAGCCCGAGAAGTTAACTACCGGAGAAATAGACTCCACCCTGATGTTTTACACCATCAGCCGTTTTGAACTGAACCATCAACTGATGTTTACCTGCATGGCCCAGGTCATATCCCGACATGTACCAGTCGCCCATTTTCATGGCCGCCTTGATCTCGGCCTTACCATCGGGGTGGACTACCTTGGTATTGATCGCCACGTCCAACAGCGTCTTACTGTCCTGCTCCACCTTGATCATAAAGTCATGAGTACCACCCATCTCCCTACCTGGCTGAGCCTTCATCACTTGAATAGTGACGTTGTAGCCATCAATCTGTTTCTGCTCCAAAAAGGTAGTGTTGGCCGATGCTGCGGCGGACCCCATCGGCATCGTGTGCTGCATTGTTGCACCGTGATCGTGGTCACCGGATGCGTATGTCAACGGCGCCACTGCCATCATGGTTGTAAATGCAAAACTCATGGTGAGTATCTTGTTATGTTTCATAAACGTCTCCTGTGTGGTTAAAGATAGTCTGTTTTGGAACAGCCACCGAGCTGATCTATGGCCTCACAATAACTGCGCACTGCTGTCACCAGAGTGACGGCCGCATTACAAACTTGTAATGTTGCTGTCATCCTGGTGGCAGAGGCGATAAATTACCCTGGTACTCAGAACTACCTTAACGGGCGATGGCGTAAAACAGATAGGCAGACCATGAAGCTTTTGATTGTTGAAGATGAGATTAAAACAGGCGAGTACCTCAAGCAGGGGCTGAGCGAGGCGGGATTTATTGTTGACCTGAGCCACAATGGCCTGGATGGTCACCATCTGGTGATGACCGAACTTTATGACCTGATCATCCTCGATGTAATGTTGCCCGATGTGGATGGCTGGCGAATTTTAAAATCACTGCGTGAGGCGGACAAAAAAATGCCCGTGCTCTTCCTCACTGCCCGCGACAGTATTGATGATCGTGTTAAAGGGCTGGAGCTGGGCGCGGATGATTATCTCGTCAAACCCTTTGTTTTTGCCGAGCTGCTGGCACGGGTGCGGACTCTGTTACGACGTGGTGCCAACCATGTTGTCGAATTAAATTTAAAGATCGCCGATCTGGAGCTGGATCTGGCTCGTCATCGTGCCAGCCGTGGCGGCCAACGTATCCATCTCACCGCCAAGGAGTTTGCCCTGCTGGAACTGCTGGTACGGCGTCAGGGCGAGGTATTGCCACGTTCGTTGATTGCATCGCAGGTCTGGGATATGAACTTCGATAGTGATACGAATGTCATCGACGTCGCCATTCGCCGTCTGCGCGCCAAGATCGACGATACCTTCGAACCCAAACTGATCCAAACCGTGCGCGGCATGGGCTACATGATCGATGCACCGGACGCCTCATGAATCAGCGCCCCATCTCTTTGACGCTACGGCTAACCCTGCTGTTTGGCGCTGCCTCCGCCGTGGTATTGCTGACCTTCGGCTGGATTATCGAACGCTCGATTGAACACCATTTCAGTGCTGAAGACATCAGCGAACTCAAGGTAATTGCCCGCTCGCTGGAGCAATCACTCACCATGCTGCACTCCGAGGCTGAACTGGAGCGTGCCAAACAGCGCCTCGACGATCTTGTGGTGGGGCATCACGGCGCCCTGCTTCATATCAGCGATGCGACGGGCAACGTTATCTACGCCAGTCCCGGTCCCGATTTTTCAACGGTGCCCCTGCCCAGCGCTGGGCAGCAATCAGCCACACTGGTGCAACAGTGGAGTGATGGCAACCATAACTACCGACTCCTGATTCAGCGCATGTCGGTGCCTGCTGGCCGGTACACAGTCATCATCGCCGTCGCTACAGATTTTCATCGCCACTTTCTCAACAACTTCCATCGCACCCTTTGGCTCATGATCATTGGCGGCATTATGGTAATGGGGCTGATGGGATGGATTGCGGTGCGCCAGGGGCATCGGCCGCTGCGCCGCATCATCGGCCAGATTCGCCAGATCAGCGCCAATCAGCTGAGCACCCGTCTCACCCCCACAGGTGTGCCGGCTGAGCTCGCCGAACTGGCAAACTCGTTCAACGAACTGTTGCAGCGACTGGAGGAGTCATTCACCCGTCTCGCCAATTTCTCCGCCGACATCGCCCACGAACTGCGCACCCCCGTCACCAATCTGATGACCCAGACCCAGGTCAGCCTCGCCCAGACACGCGACGTTACGCAATATCAGGAGATCCTCTACTCCAACATGGAAGAGTATGAACGTATGGCGCAGATGATCGGTGACATGCTGTTTCTGGCCAAGGCTGACAACGGTCTGAATCCACCCGCAACCGTTGCCGTCAATCTTGCAACAGAGATAGGCAATCTATTCGATTACTACGAAGCCTGGGCGGAAGAACAGGGGGTGTCACTCACCCTCAAGGGGAGTGCAACTATTGAATGTGACCGTTTGATGTTACGGCGGGCGCTGAGCAACCTGCTCGCTAACGCCATTCGCCATACACCGTCCGGATCAGCTGTCACCGTGCAGCTTGGCCGCCGCAGCAGTGAAGTGGTGATTACCGTGCAAAATCCCGGCTCCCCAATCCCGGTCGAACATCTGCCCCACCTCTTCGACCGCTTCTATAGAATCGATCCGTCACGCCAACGCAGCAGTGAAGGGGCCGGACTGGGGCTGGCCATTGTCAAATCGATCATCGACATCCATGGTGGCAAAATTGTGGTCAACTCTGACAAAAACAGTACCGAATTTCAGATAACACTAAGCACCAGAGCGTAACGACGCTGTTGCTGAGATCTGCTTTGTACTCGCTAGACTATCGATCCGTTACTGCGCAACCAGTGACCACGTAGGCGGTAATGATTGGGGTACCGCTGATGTACAACAATAAAATTAGCCGGTGCGGCCGGGGAATTAAACTTGGTCTGACAGTTGACTCACCCATTGTGATGACTGTCTGACCAAGTCTGGATAGCTATTAATCAGGCACAGGGACCCAACTATTTTTCTTCGTTTTTAGCTGCCAGCTCAATCCCTTCAAGCAACTTTTCGTCCAGTACAGGCAGTACTGCAAGGCTCTGGGCATCCTCAACCAACGGCTTAAGCTGCTCGTATATGGTTTCAGAATACGTATGCAAAGCGCGATGCTGCTCGGCCAACTTACCACCTTGTTCAACGGCAGCCTTCAGCGTCATAACACGCTGTTCCTGAGTCCGCTTCTCTTTGCGCAACGAGACAACTTCATTTGAGACTAACTTGCGTGCCTCAGACTCTTCGTCTTTCTGCTTTTTGAGCGTCTTGAGCTTTTTGAGTACATTTTCCGGCGTATCAGCAAGCGTTTTATTGATAGCTTTAACAAACTTATCTTTTTCTGCCAGCTGAGCCTTAATGGTCGTCAGCTCTTTCTCTTGAGCTTCACGCAGCGCAATGATCATCAGCTCGATTTTACGCTGACCCGCCAAGGCGCCTTCTTTGGCCGCTTCAGACAACATCTGTGCCCGCTCACTAAGAGCCACTTTCTTTTCCATGATGCCAATGGCTATCTGGGCGTGTTCTTGAGTCTCTTTGATATTGATATCAGCTTCGATGGATCTCTTGATAGCCGCATCCAAAGTAGCTTTTAACACTTCCGCACTAGAGTCTGGATCTATTCCCAGTGCATCACACGCAGTTCTCATTAATATCTGCTTGCCTATGGCAAGTTCTTTCCATACTTTTAATTGCAATTGCAAATCAGCTTGGTCCACATATTTCTCCGGATTGGTTAAGGGGGGTATCTCTTCAAGGGGCGTTATTGTACCCTAAAATGAGCCAACCAACCCATTCCGCGTGTGCGGGGGAGGTTGATGCACGTCCCAAGGCCCCTTTTTCTCTTTATCACCCTCTCTTTTCGCCTCGCAGCAAGCGACCGTTCCCCTTCAAGAAAGATAGCGACACTCCTTTCCCAACACAGCTCGGCGGAGGTAAAGAGCCTGATGCAAACGCAATGAGGGGTTAACCCCCTGCGGCTGCCAGCGCGACAAAATCGCCCTCGAAATGGCCGGCAGCATGTCCCTCCTGCATAAGCACTGAAGAGACAGTGATTCGGGCGCGGCCCTTGCGCTCCAGCATGCGTGTAAATGAGCGCCACGCTTCGGCAGAGGGTGCTGCTGCTTTGGCCGAAAAATCCCCAGTGACCGCTCTCTCGTAACTCATGGTGTTGCGTTGAATGACAAGCGTGCACTTGAAACCCGCTGCGGTGAGTTTTGTATGGAGAAGCGCCCACGCCGACAGGATTGTCAGCGCCGAGGCACTACCGCCAAATACCGTGTCTCGGTGGTTGATGTTGGGCGCCAGTGGGGCACCCAGGATGATCTGTGCTGGCGTTGCTTCGAGCACAGAGACTTGCATCGCCAAAGATAGCGGGATGTGCTCATGCAGGTAGATTTCAAGTTCGTGTAGGTTCACAGTATTCGCTCTTAAATCTGGCCAACCCCAGGTTGATCCAGCCTAAACCAGATGCCCCTTGAGAAAGCTGACGATCTGCGCCAATGGGATAAACTGGTTTTCGCCATCACGCCGCCCCTTGTACTCCAGCTCACCTTTGTCCAACCCCTTTTCACTGAAGACAATACGATGTGGCAGACCAATCAGCTCCATATCGGAGAACATGACACCAGGGCGCTCTTTACGGTCATCAAACAGCACTTCGAAGCCAGCGGCGACCAGCTCTTCATAAAGTTTCTCCGCCGCATCACGCAGGCGCTGTGACTTGTGCATGTTCAGCGGGATCAGCACCACCTGGAAGGGGGCGATGGCTGCGGGCCAGATGATGCCCTGCTCATCGTTGTTCTGTTCAATGGCCGCAGCGACGATGCGCGACACACCAATCCCATAACAGCCCATGGTCATGAGCACTGGCTTACCATCCTCACCCTGCACGTTGGCCTTCATCGCCTCGCTGTATTTGCGACCGAGCTGGAAGATGTGGCCCACTTCAATACCACGTTTAATCAACAGGGTGCCTTTGCCATCGGGGCTTTGATCACCCTCAACCACGTTGCGGATATCAACCACAGCCCCTTCCGGCAGGTCACGACCCCAGTTAACACCGCTGAGGTGTTTGCCTTTCTGGTTGGCGCCGCAGACAAAATCGGCCAGGTGGGCAGCGCTACGGTCAACGATTACAGGAATAGTCAGGCCGATGGGGCCGACGGAACCTGGCTCACAACCAGCAGCGGCCTTGACCTGCTCCGGCGTGGCAAAGGTGATGGGGGATGCAACCTGGGCCAGCTTCTCGGCTTTGACTTCATTGAGTTCATGGTCGCCACGCAGCACCAGCGCCACCACACTGCCCGGCTCCGCCCCCTGCACCAGCAGGGTCTTGACGGTCTGGCGCGCATCGATCTTGAGGAAGGCGCAGACCTCTTCGATGGTGTGCTGCCCGGGGGTATCAACAGTGGTCATCACTGCTGTGGCCGCTGGACGGGCGCCCGCCGGAGCAAGCGCCTCGGCCAGCTCGACGTTGGCGGCATAGTCGCTCTCGGTGCTGAAGGCGATGTCATCTTCACCGGAGTCGGCCAGCACATGAAACTCATGGGAGGCGTTACCACCAATAGCGCCTGTGTCGGCCTGCACGGCGCGGAAGTCCAGCCCAAGACGGGTGAAGATGCGGCTATAGGTCTCATACATCACGTCGTAGGTCTGTTGCAGCGAGGCGTCGTCGATGTGAAAGGAGTAGGCATCCTTCATCAGAAATTCGCGGGCGCGCATCACACCAAAACGGGGCCGGCGCTCATCGCGGAACTTGGTCTGAATCTGGTAGAAGTTGACGGGCAGCTGTTTGTAGCTGCGCAGCTCGTTGCGGGCCAGGTCGGTGATCACCTCTTCGTGGGTCGGGCCGAAGCAGAAGTCACGCTCGTGACGATCCTGGAGGCGCAGCATCTCCTCGCCCATCTGCTCCCAGCGGCCCGACTCCTGCCACAGCTCGGCAGGCTGGATGGCGGGCATCAGCACCTCCTGGCCGCCAGCACGGTTCATCTCCTCACGCACAATCGCCTCAACCTTGCGTAGTACCCGCAGCCCCATCGGCAGCCAGGTGTAGAGTCCCGTCGCCAGTTTGCGGATCATGCCGGCGCGTATCATCAGCTGATGGCTGATGACTTCGGCGTCAGATGGATTCTCTCTCAGGGTCGACAACAGGATCTGGGATGTGCGCATGGCGGCTGGTTCTTCTTGAAGGTTGTTGAAAGGAGGCGATTCTAGCCGCTCGGGGGGAGCGGTGGCCAGCGTTGAGGGCAAAATCGGCGGGCTATTTTGCCTTTAACTGAAGATCAATCCCGGCATCATCGATCTGACAGCCCAGCTGCCCGGCGATAATACGCATATCCTTTTCGGCGTTATGCAGGCAGCTGGTGGCGCCTGGCGAGGGGGTCATATTGAAGATAATGCCGTTGCCAGGATCGATTTTGGCCTCGCCCATATGCAGCTTGCGGTTGATCTTGTCGATCATCACCGGGCGGATACCGCCAATCTTCTTGGCGAACTCCAGATCCTTCAGTTGCAGCGTCGGCACTACCTTGCGGGCATCCTTCAAGAACAGATGACGTCGCAGCAACGGCACCTCAAAGAGCATATTTTTAAACAGGTAGTCACGAATATCTTTCACTTTGAGCAGATCCCACATCACCGCCAGTACCTGACGGTCGAGGGAGAAGACCTGCATGAACTCAGGGATAGTGCTGTAGTTGTAACGCTCCAACATCGGCAGCATCAAGGCCGTGGGACCGAAGCGGGTCTTGCCCGGCACCAGGATGTCAGGGTCGCCATGGATGGCGGCAAAGGGCAGTTTGTCGTTCTGCACTGTGTAGACCTTGCCACTGAGCATGCTGGGGGTGTAGTAAAAACTCCCTGCCACCGGCAGACAGGCGTACTCCAGGCCATAGCCCATGCGTTGGGCAAAGAGCAGGCTGTGGCCACCGGCCGAGACCACCACAAAACGTGCGTTCAATCTGCCCTGCTCTGTCACCACATCAAAACCACTGCCGTTATTTTCGATCTGTTTGACCTGGGTATTAAGGCGTACAGCAACATTTTTATCCGCCACCTGCCGGGCATCATCGGCAAACGCCTGCGACAACAGCTGGAAATTGGCGGCGCTGTATTCGTTTTTTATCCCCAACGCCAGAATCTGCTCCTGACGGCCACGGGTGACGTTTGGCTCCAGCTCACCTATAGCCTTGCCATCAAACAGTTCCAGGGTAGGAAAATGGGATTTGAATGTCTCGTAACGTTCAGCCAACCCCTCACACTCATGGGCGCCAACACCCAGCACCATCTTTGAATAGCGGTAGAGCAGCTGATCACGGTTTGCATGAGCAGTGGCGTAACGCTCCACCATCGCCGCCGATGCCTTGACCTGAATCGCCTTGTCGAGTGAGTAGTTGGTTTCAATATCGCCGCAGTGCAGCGTCTGACTGTTATTACGGCCATCGGAGTTGACCGAGGCCAGCGTCGCATATTTTTCAAGCAGGGTAATATTTTTAAGATCGGTATAGCGGGCCAACATATAGAGCAGCGCCGTACCCGAAATACCGCCGCCAATAATAATCACATCTTGTTGAGAGTTTTGCATACAGTCACTCAGCAGCGGCACATTCGTATGTGCCACTTATAACATCGGTTTAATCTTATTTGGACTTTAAGGATGAATCGGCAGAAGTTTTAGAACAGGATCGACAACCACCCAATAAACCACTCAACAGGAGCGGGAGAGAGCGCTGAATTAACACTGAACTGAGCAAGTTCGGCAACCGCAAACGGGAGGCAACAAAACCTCCCGCCACAGCCGCCGCCAGCAGTGACCACTTATTCCTGCCCACCCAGGTGCCAAGGGTGACATTTTGTGCCGCCGCCCGTAAACGGGCCTTGGCCTCTTCCGTAGTGAGAGTGGCTGAACGGGTCTGGGTAACCGCTGATATCAGCGGTTGTTGCGAATGATGATCCATACCAGTCCCCCTCCTACCGCCATCGTAAAGAGTCCGACCAACGCCTTGGCCGCAATCGGACTCATCATCAATGCCAGCCACTGATAACCCGCCACGAAGCAGAAACCAACGCCTGCCAATAGCAAACCAGTTGCTATCAGCAGGCAGCAGAGCCAAAGGCCGGTGCGAAGGGTAGCCCGTTTCAGCGCCCGCCCTTCCGCCTCAAACAGTTCGACCAGGGCAATCGCCAGCTCGGCAATACTATTCAGCGGCGCTCTCCCATATCAAGCAGCTTAGCGATCAGAAATCCAACACCAAAGGCGGCCAAGACACTGCCTGTTGGATGTTCACCAATCTTCTGCTCAACATTGCGCACGCCATCACGCCCCTGTCCTAACGCTGCATCGAGTTTACTCTCAAGATTTTCCCAGACACCGTTGAACTTATCTCGCGCCTGACTCTTGGTTTCATCAACTTTATCAGCGGCAGCATCCGTGACCGCGGTAGTCAGTCCGGCAATATCTTTGCGCAGCTGGGCAATATCACTCTTCAGAGCATCCACTTCCTTGCGAATTTCTTCAGCCATTACAATCTCCTTGGATAGATTTAAAAGTTAACAACTTTACTGCTTTTCTCTACTGCTCTTTACTACTCACTTCCGCACCAATCATAGATCAGTAATGAAAATGAAGAAAGAAAATTAATTAATCCACCAAAACAGCAAGCGCTGAACACACACTACCACTCAGCAGAAATTTAAAAAATTGGCTCTCTTCAAGCTGCCCGCGCAAAGAGTGCACCTGACACGTTACTACAGGGCAACGATTTTTGTGATGACAGCATCACGCCCCTGCATTACAAACTCAAATTCCACTTTCTGCCCCACTTTGATAGCACCACTTAACTCCGGCGTGGTTATAAATCTCATCTTCATCGCTGGCCAATTGAGCTCCGGAATTGGCTCGTGGGCAATGGTAATCTTGCCATTAGCGGGATCAAGCGCCTTCACCACACCCACTGTTTTGGTAGCCTCGGTCACTGCGGCGGTTGCCGTAGATGAGCCGTTCATCTTCATACCGCCCATGTCACTCGCCACTACGGGTGTAGTGATGAACAGTGCGGCCAGCAGACTGCAAGGGATCATTTTTTTCATTGAGTTACTCCTTAGTCATTTTATTGGGATCACGTTGTTGGCTGTTTAAAAGTTGACGACGGCGCATCAGCCAGTACGCTGCCGGGATGACAAATAGTGACAAGAGTGGTGCGGTGATCATGCCACCGACCATCGGCGCGGCGATGCGGCTCATCACCTCGCTACCGGTGCCGCTGCCCCAGAGAATGGGCAGCAGTCCGGCGATGATGACAGCAACTGTCATCGCCTTGGGGCGTACCCGCATCACTGCTCCTTCACGGATGGCATCAAGCAGACCGGCGGCGCTGCTGTCACCAGCATCAAGGCGACTCTGCCACGCCTGTTTGAGATAGATCAGCATGATCACACCAAACTCGGCCGAGACCCCGGCCAGCGCAATAAAACCAACGCCTGTGGCTACCGACAGATTAAACCCCATCCAGTAGAGAAACCAGACC
>CAMTXZ010000112.1:0-3452 GCA_947085765.1 uncultured Chromatiaceae bacterium
CTGAGGCCACATAAGTCCCAGCCGTTGGGTTACGGCGCGATCTAATCCCGTTAAATAATCGGCAGATGTAGCGCGCCTAACCCAACCTACAACTCACCCTATGCAAAACCTGCACACCGAACTCACCCGCCTGCAAGAGGCAAACCTCTACCGCCGTCGCCGCATCAGCAACAGCGCCACCGGCGTTCGTGTGCAGATCGACGGCCGTGAGCTGCTCTCCTTCTGTAGCAACGACTACCTCGGCCTTGCCAACCACCCCGAGGTGATCAAGGCGATGCAGGATGGCGCGGCACGCTGGGGGGTTGGCAGTGGCGCGTCCCACCTGGTCAACGGCCACAGCTCCGCACATCACGCGCTCGAAGAGGAGCTGGCGGCTTTCACACAGCGGCCCCGCGCCCTGCTCTTCTCCACCGGCTACATGGCCAACCTCGGTGTCATCGCGGCGCTCTGCGGCCGTGGTGATTTTGTCTTTGAAGATCGACTCAACCACGCCTCGCTGCTCGACGGTGCACGGCTGTCACAGGCACGGCTGCAACGTTATGGCCACAACGATGCTGAGTCGTTGAAGCAAAAACTGAACGCCCATGAGCGTGGCGAAAAGCTGGTGGCCACCGACGGCGTCTTCAGTATGGATGGCGACATCGCCGCCCTGCCCGAACTGTGCAAAATCACACAGCAACACCAGTCATGGCTGATGGTGGACGACGCCCACGGCTTTGGTGTGCTGGGTAAAACGGGCGGCGGTTGCGTCGAGCAGTTTGGTTTGAACATCGACGAGGTGCCGATCCTCATCGGCACGTTGGGCAAGGCGTTTGGCACCTTTGGTGCCTTTGTGGCGGGCAGTGAAGCGCTGATCGAATTCCTGATTCAAAAGGCGCGCCCCTACATCTACACCACCGCCCTACCCCCCGCCGTGGCCGAGGCGAGCCGTGCCAGCCTGCGGCTGTTGCAAACTGAAAACTGGCGGCGTGAGAAATTACAATCTTTGATCAAACAGTTTCGCGGTGGCGCACAACAGCTGGGGCTGACGTTGATGGATTCAGAGACACCGATCCAGCCGCTGTTAATCGGCGACAACGGCAAGGCGATGGCAATAAGCGCAGCACTGCAACAACAGGGCATCCTGATCAGCGCCATCCGTCCACCCACCGTGCCCGATGGCACGGCACGCTTGCGTATCACCTTCAGCGCCGATCATGATGAAGCCGATGTGGTGCAACTACTGAACGCCCTGGAACAGATCCGATGAGCTCTCTTCACAGCAAAACCTTCGGCCAAGGTCCTGACCTGGTGCTGATCCACGGCTGGGGTCTGCACGGCGGCATTTGGCAGCCGGTGGTCGAGGCACTGCAAGATCGTTATCGCCTGACCGTCATCGACCTGCCCGGCCACGGCTACAGCGCCCTGCCTGCCGGTGGTTTTGATCTCGATCGTCTTTCACACATGCTGATGGATGTTGCCCCCGCTAATGCCAGCTGGATCGGCTGGTCGCTCGGTGGCATGGCGGCGCTCAATGCGGCGCTGCACTGGCCGCAGCAGATCAACAAGGTGGTAATGGTGGCGGCGCAACCGCAGTTCATCAAAACAGATGACTGGCCGCACGCCACGCCTGGCAACAGCCTAGCTGCCTTTACTGAGAGCTTGGTCAACCATACCGAACAGACATTGAAACGTTTTCTCAGTCTGCAAGTGCGTGATAGCAACGATGAAAAAGAGCTGTTGCGGCGAGTACGCAGCATCGTTGATGAGCGCCCCCTGCCACAAGGCGAGGCGTTGCGACTGGGATTGGAGATTCTGAAAACCGCCAACCTGCGGCCACAGCTGCAACAGCTGCAATGCCCGATACAGTTCATCCTTGGCGAACGCGACATGCTGGCGCCGGTGCAGTGTGCGGAGTCCATTCAGCTGCTCCTGCCCAAGGCCCGCATCGAGATTATGCCCGGCGCTGGCCACATCCCGTTTCTCTCGCACACCGATGAGTTTCTGCAACTGCTGTTGCCTTTTATAGAGCAGAGATAATGGACAACACCCCTTACCAACTCAACAAACGTCTGGTGCGCGAATCCTTTGATCGCGCCGCGCCGGGTTACGATGATGTGGCGCTGCTGCAACAGACCATCGCCCAGCGTCTGCTGGAACGACTTGACCTGATCAAGCTACAACCGCAACGCATCCTCGACGTCGGCGCTGGCACCGGCCAGCTCACCCTGCAACTAACCCGCCGTTATAAAAACTGCGAGGTGATTGCGCTCGACCTTGCCCCCGCCATGCTCAGATTGGCACGACAACGGTTAGGCATGCTCGACAAGTGGTTTGGCAAACAGCGTTTCATCTGTGGTGATGCGGACCATCTGCCACTGGCCGACAACAGCGTCGACATGATCATATCCAACTTCGCCATCCAGTGGTGCAGCGATCTCGATCAGACATTTACTGAGTTCCAACGGGTGCTCAAACCTAACGGCCTGTTGCTCTTCACCACCTTTGGCCCTGACACCCTGAAGGAGCTACGCCAGGCGTGGCGCACGGTGGATGATGCCATCCACGTCAACAGTTTCATCGACATGCACGACATCGGCGACGCCATGATGCGGGCAAAATTTTCCGACCCGGTGATGGATACCGAACGGCTAACCCTGACCTACAAAGATGGCATGGCAGTGATGCGCGACCTGAAGGCGATGGGGGCGCACAACGTCAGCGCCGGACGCAGCCATGCGCTCACCGGCAAACAGAAGTTGCAACAGATGCTGGGCGCCTACGACAAATTCAAAAACAGCGATGGCCTGTTGCCTGCCACCTATGAGGTGGTCTACGGCCACGCCTGGGGCACAACCCCCGCCCCTCAGCACCATGATGGTGAAATCCACATCCCCCTCACCCAGATCGGCCGCCGCCGTTAGTCTCGCCAAAGCTCCAGAACAGCGTCAGCACCCATATCAAATAGTTAAGCGTGCCATTACGAATTGTGACTGGAATCTCCCCCAACTGTTTAATCAAGATTTCTCTCCTTTTACCGACAACAGTCACAGAGCAATTTAACCCGCACCAATTCCAGTCTCAATGACGGGAAAACGCAGCCGCAATTCCAGCCATTGTGATAAGGAATAGTTATGAAGAATCTCTTCAACTCCATGAAAATCGGACAACGGGTATCACTCGGCTTTGCCTTTGTCCTGATATTGACCGTGGCGGTAATCACGCCAGTGATTCTCGTGCAGATAGAAAATATACTGATTGAGTCTGAACAGCGGGCGCTGGAAAATGGCTACAACAACATCACCACCGCCATACATGACGAGGCTGTAAAGGCCGAATCCTTAAGTGCCTTTGTCGCCAACATACCCGATGTCCAGCAGGCATTTGCCGAGGGTGACCGGGATGCCCTGGCCAGAATGCTGACACCCACATTCAAGCTGATGCAAGAGCGCTACAACGTTGAACAGTTCCAG
>CAMTXZ010000113.1:0-6592 GCA_947085765.1 uncultured Chromatiaceae bacterium
CTGATACGCAGCGTTTGCACTTAGATCGACATTTGCATCATACAATCCTAATCCAGATAGCCATGGATGCTTTTTTTGATCATAAACCGTACTGGCCTTACTCAGAGCATTGAGCGCAGGCAACACATCGGGAAGGTTGATAAATGTTGGCGATAGATTACTCTGTTCGGATTTAAACTCCTGCAGGTAAGAGTCGACCTCCTGGACATAAAGTGTGTGTTGCGTAAAACTGGCCAGCCAAGCCAAAGAGACTCCAACGATCAATGCCACACCACCAATATAAACCCCTCTTCGAGACCAACGGTTTAGTATTTCATGCCGTCTGTTCGCACCCACCAACTCCGCCTCAGGAAAGATGACTGAACGAAAAAGATTGCCCAGAAAAAAACTCTTACCTTGAGCAGATACAGACTGTACGGAGAGGTGAGGAATTCCAAAACTATTTGAAACCTGCGTCATCAGCCGATCAATAGAGGTTCCATCCTGAACACCGCTGCAAAAATAAAACCCTCTGACATAAGGCTGATATTGGTAGCGATTTTTTAAAAATACCTGCTGTATAAAGCTCTGAATGGCTGGCCCCAAAGCCTCCATCTGTTGAGGAAAACCGAATATAGCCCCTCTTCTCTTTATATCCCGCTCATAATGAATGCGAGACATAACCCGCTCATAGAGTCGAGCTAAGAGTTTATCGTACTCCCTGTTTAACAATTCAAAATCCGGGCTTTGCGATGCATCCGGCGTATCGGGCAAAGAGATTCCCCACACCTGCTCCCGTTCATCCCTATTTAGATCTTCAAAAAACTCGGTGAATCCTGCCACCAGATCACTCTTGGTAAATATCAGATAAATTGGAATGCGAACACCCAGCTTATCCATTAACTCATCGATTCTGGCCCTAATTGTTTTAGCATGCTCACTACGCTCAACTTCAGTTTGCGTCATAATATCTTGCAGACTTATCGCAATAATCACTCCGTTAATCGGCCGACGACGACGTTTTTTTCTCAACATCTCAAGAAATCCGTTCCACACCGCACTGTCAGCCAGCTTGTGGCTATCCTGAGTGGTATAGCGTCCCGCTGTATCGATTAATACGGCATCATTGGTAAACCACCAATCGCAATTACGCGTGCCTCCTACACCTTGAAGAGCCCCTTTACCAAACTGATTTTCCAACGGAAATTCTAGCGTTGAATTGATCAGGGCGGTGGTCTTACCGGCACCTGGCGGTCCTATGATGATATACCAAGGCAACTCATACAGCGCTTTACGTCGCCCACCGGCCGAAAACTTTATTTTTTTGAGCGTGGCCAACGCATGGAAGAAAGTTTCATTTATCTGACTCAGCTCTTCTAACGACTGTGCTGATGCATGGTCAGGAACACGTTCATACGGTTGCTCCTGCAGACCCGTTAGTAGCTCGCGATCTTTTTTACTGTCCCCCAATTGGATTCTTAGGTTATTTAGCCCCCACAATACCACCACAAAAAGAATAGCCAGCAATCTAACAATCGCGTCTCCAAATGGAGCAACATTATTCTCGCCAAATTTAATCAATGGCCCGATAAACCAAATCAATAATGATAAAAAAAACAGACCCGCAATGGATATAAAAATTCTATTTTTTAACACTACAACTATGCTTTTCATCTGGTTACCCAACAAAGCCTCTGCTTTTCTATTAACATGCTCACTATTACTGCTTGGCCATGTTTCTGCTATTTGCGATATCCATCAACTGCTCTATTTCCGGGGCTGAGGAATAGTACAGTCCGTACCTGAATCCGGAGTAAATCAGCAACAAAAGCACTAACATCGAGACAACGATCACCCACAATGGTATGTGGCTGGCTAACGAATTCTGAACCTTGCCCAGTCCCCGCCAACTGGGAGAGAGAGAGAGTTCGTGCACTCCTCGTGATGCACGAATAACAGCAAACAGGTCATCTCTGATCTGCTCCAGGGCTTCACGGCCACGGTGTGCTAATTTATATTTACCTTCGAACCCTAGACTTACACAGAGATAGATCAGCTCCAAAAGGTTAAGATTTTCTCTTGGTGATCTCTTAACCCTTTCCAAAATAAGAAAAAACTTTTCACCGCCCGCAGTCTCACCGTGAAATGTACTTAGCAGAGTTTGTTGTGGCCATCTGCTTTCACTGCCCCAAGGCGTATTCAAGACAGCTTCATCAAGCACTGTACACAAGAGATAACGCGCGGTTAATGCTATTTCTGGTTTAATATTATGCTCTCTGATACGAGCTTCAAATGTTTTAATTTCAGCAACTAATCGTTGATATAGCCCATCTACATTGGGGTGGCTCGGAGAGATTCGAGTCTTTTCAAATACCGTCAACAATACAGAAGCAGATGCTATAAGTGGATTGAGGATGGATGCAGTCTGAACAGATGCCGACTGCAATAAAAAATCTGGGGCATTTATGTTGTTCACCACAGGCACAGCTGTGTAGGCAGGGCTTTGCTGTGAGGACCCCCTTCGCTTTCCTCCCGGGGTAGGTCTTATAACCGTGTGATCACCATGTCCTGATTGTCGGAATACTGTTTTATCAGAATCATCGGAAGACATTATTTTATCCTATCGAAAAATTGCGTGTGGTGCGCCCATGTTTAACTACATAGACTTGGCTATAGCGTTATTGCCGTATCGCCCACAATTGAAATTCAAGTTCAGGAAACTCACCACCTACATGCAACGCTATACCGCCAGAATGTTGCAGCTCTTTCCACAGTGCACTGTTTTTTTCCAGCTCGAAATAGGTAAATCCGGAATTAAATGGGATTTGCCTCGGTACGACAGGCAATGCTTTCATCGGTATACCTGGCATTGCTGCATTCACTAATTGCCGGATTCGTTCTACTGGCCCGACCTTAACCTGAGCCGGCAGACGAATCCGCAATACATCCTCTGCAATATTGGCACGTGCGGCCAGAATAAATACTGAACTATTCAACAGCGTAATGTCAGGAATTTGCGCCACTTTTATGCCATATTTTTTCTCTACCAAATTCAAAGAGACTGCTGTCTGCTCATAGACAGCACTCAACCCTTGGCGCAAGGCCATCATCAATGGCATAAACGTGGCTTGCAAGTCATCATGCAGATAAAATGGCAATACTGGAGGGCGTTTTGTCGCACTGAAAAACACACTCAGATCACCTAGCACTTGTAATAACTCAAAGAAAAATGTTAGCGGATGAAGGGCTTTTATTTTGGCAAGATGACTTATCAGAAGTTCATGCCTGTTGATCAATTGCAACATGATGTAATCGGAGACTTCAGCGGTTCCACCTGATCTGACATCAGCCAGTCTCCCGGCAATTGATTCCCCGCGATGATGTAGCAACCCAGTCAATTCAGAGAAAAATGCTGTTAATCTGTGGGCACAGTTACAATCGATCACGGTAGGAATAAAACTATCATCCAGCAGTATATTTTTATCGTCCCTGGACTCGACAATCCGCAACACACCTATACAGGCATAACCGCTCAAATCATCAGATTCCAGCAACAATCGCATTCTGAGCTTGCCGATACTTATCGGAATGGTTTCGCCTCCCTCCTGAGTAACATCTCGTACACTGTGCTCTGATGAGTAATACCTGGCCAAGCCTCGTGCGCTATTATCTCCCGACACCTCAACTGCACCCAAGCGATTTACCGGCACTGCAAGATATACAGTTTGGTTATGAATGCCAGAAGTTATCTCCAGCACTGCCGGAGCATCGTCCTGGTTAGGAAAGAAAAAAGGTGTCCCATCCGGAAATACACCTCTTGCCTTCACTACCGATACTTTGCCTAGCTTAAGAAGCTGCGCATCAACCTCAATCTCATGTAATCCCCAACCATAACCACCAAAAGCAGAACATCGTCCATCAACGTATTGTTGAAAGTATCGTTCCTGCTGTTGAAAGTGTTGAGGATTGAGGAACATCCCTTCAGACCAAATCACTTTGTTATCTAATGACATTAAAGTACGCCCATATATTTGAAGTATTATTTCCTGTACAAAAAAATCCACTGACATTTATATGTCAGATATTTTTGCCAGATAAAAATTAGGCATATCAGACACATTGCAAGTAAGTTAATCGAGATGAAACTCAGACAACTTTACACACTTCACAACATCTACTGTGTGGGTTGATAAATTTCAATGTTATTACCAGAGACAGAAATAACTACTGACATTTTTCCATCGACACTTTTAACGACTGGAACAATCAGTTTGTATCCAGAGTTTTGATACTGCACAAATTCCGCATACAATCCGACATACTGAGAGTCTTTCTCCAGAGTATAATTATTCATGGAGTTCTCGCCTGGAATAAGATGTTTCAACTCATGCTTTGCAAGCATATCTTCACCCAATATTTTTTTATCTTTTTCATAAAGATCTAAAAAATTTTCCTTCATAAAGGTTTTTTCAGATTTCAATTCATACAGCCGCACAAATAAAGGGGAGGGAATATTACTATCATCAGGATTGATATTATCTTTCGCTTTGATTTCCAGAAAAATTTCAGTATCTACAACAATGGGTAGCGCCGGCTTTTCCTTTGATGAGGAACATGATGCAACCGATAAAACAACGGCAATGCCAAACACTAACTTTAATATAAGGTTCATACATCAATTACCTCAAATATCTATCCGTGTAACGATTTTTATTTTCCATCATTTTTTCGATTTAATGACAGCTTTTGTAATTGACCTTCGTATGCACTAACAAAATCATCACCAAACAGATCCCGAAACGAGATATCCATATCATTAACTAATTCGCTGTAATAATCTTTATATGAGTCCCAATGTTTGGTTCTTTTACCTACTTGAATCAAGCTGGTCTTAATATATTTATTAAATCTGTTTTCCAGTGTTGCTGGGGAAAACCGCTCTATCCCCCCATTAAAGCCTGCTCTTATGCCCGCCAAAACGGCCACTTGATGGTCAGTAATACTCTGAAATCCCTCGCGTATCGAGTCGACTGGTTTTTTGTAGGCGTTGCCATGCTTGATAAACATACTGTTTATCGCATCTTCAATATTGGCAGAAAAATTGAGCGGGTTATTCTCAACCGGCTGAATTGTGGTTACATTCATGCGAAACTCATTTTTTATACTATTTTTATGACTGAGCGCCTGCATCATTCCAACGATCGTTGCGCGTATAAACTCACCGGCCACAACACTAATTTCAGCCATTTTTTCTTCACTGAGATTATATTTCTCCAGTCCCAGAGAACGAATTAAAGCACCATTCCCCGCTCCCACGCCCTCTCCCGCCGAAGCGACAGGATGTTCCTCTAGCTGTTGTATTTGAAGCTCAAGTACTCTGTTCTTATCCTCCTGCTCCTTGATCCGCCGCTCCAGCTCGCGCACATACAGCTTATCCGCATCAATTGACTCTGAACTAAAGTCAGGATTTATTTGCGTCTTGTTAGAAACGGCCACAGGAGAAAGGTCATCATCCCAATCCTCGGGAATTACATTAGGAAATGACAACGACTGGCTTACTGCATCCGCACCATCTGAATAACTGGCTCTGCTGATCCACCCAAGCTCCTCCCCTGAAGGCGACGGCTGATCACCCTTCAACAGAATTAAGGGATCCCTTTGCTGAGGGGCATGAGCAAAGAGGTATTCAACCTCGTCGAGGGGATTATCAGTAACGGAGTGAGGCCAGAGAAGATCTGCCTGTGTGGGAATATGGGCAAGAGAATCAACACTCTGCGCAGGAGTCAGGCTCAAGTCAGAAAATGGACCTGCAATCCTGTCGATTGAGGGATTTGCAAACAACTGGTCATGCACGGTATCAGCACCATCCAAAATGGTGACACAAAACTCATACTCGCCGAGCGCGAACGTGTCGCCGTCAGACAATGCTACTTTATTGCCTTTACCGATGGGTTCAACCGAAGCGTTGAAAAAGGTCCCGTTGGTGCTCAGGTCACTTAAAAAATAACGGCTACCTATGCAGCTAATCCGGGCATGCACCCCTGAAATAAAGCGCTCAACATCATCCAATACCCACATGTTATCTACGCCACGACCCATGGTCCCGCCTTGATTGGCGAATGTCATAGTGGTGTGCGTATTAACAGTATTCTCAGGCGCTTTAGTGATTAAAACTGTGATAACTGACATAAACTAAATATTCAATGGATCAGGCCCAACATAATACTTAACGCCATTTCAGCTGATCGGTCACGTACGAAAAAGACCGTCTATCCAACCTATGCATCGGGCAATAACACGATGTAATTGCAACTACCTGCTGACATTAAGCCCCCGTACAACTAGTGTAGTGTCCTAAATATATTGTTCATTTATAATGTTCTGCGTTATAGCAAGAGAAGTGAACAATGAATTCAGCAATCATTATTGAACTGAGCCCTCAAGAACAAGAGGTGTTGAACAAGAATATTCGCGGTAGGAAAACACCGATGCGACTTATTGAGCGTTCAAAAATCATCTTGCTTGCAGCTGATGGACTATCCAATATTCAGATTGCAGAGCAATTGAGCATCAGTGCACACAAAGCCGGACGCTGGAGGAATCGCTACGCTGA
>CAMTXZ010000114.1:0-3645 GCA_947085765.1 uncultured Chromatiaceae bacterium
ACGTGCTGAGATATGTGACATCACACTACAACCAAGTACGGCCGCACAGTTATAACGACTACAAGCCGCCAGTAAGGATGGAATCTGAGGCGGCGTGAAAAAAAACCTAAAGCGCTGTCCAAAATTGCTTGACCACATCAGCCAGCATTAGGAAATCATGCGCGCTGGCGCCTTATTTCACACTTGAATCTGAACCATCTATCATTGGCCGGTGGTGAAAGTGCCACTAAAGCACTAAAAGAGATATTACGGCTCTATGATTTTAAAGAGTCATCTGTCACACGCAGTCTTATTGATGCGATAGTCAGCGTTCAGATAAAGTCAATTAGTGCACCATTAACCATTGATGGGCATGCGGCTATGTGCCGAGGAAGCGAAATTGAAATCATTCTGGATGACAGGCAACTCACTGGAAGCAGCGCGTATCTTTTTGCATCAATATTGGAACATTTTTTCGCCTTGTACTGCTCCATTAACTCTTTTACACGCGTACTGGTTAAGTTGAAAAACAGAGAAGGATACCTTAAAAAATGCCCACCCCGCGCTGGCGAAAAGATATTTCTGTAACCAGAGATCTGGTTCAGTCTCCATATAAATATTCCTTCAGCCAAACAGTCAGGCTGCTCCAGCGCTCTGCCATGCTTAATAAAGGCAGATCCATACAGGCTATAGGACGATTTACGCCACCTACTACCGAGGCAATACGTTTCTCGACAAACCAGTCACTTAGTTTTCCTGGCGCCGAAATTGAATCGATATCAAACTCTACCAGTGGTGTGCGAAAAGATCGTTGGGACGTGAACGTAAACTTCATGGGGCTAACGGGCAGCATGGGCATATTGCCTTATCACTATACTGAATTGATTCAAAAGAGAGTCAAAATAAAAGACAATTCATTGAGAGATTTTTTTGATCTGTTTAACCATCGAACCATCTCTTTATTCTATCAAGCCAGCACAAAATACCGACTTGCCATTAACTATGAGCGTCATAAAATAAACAAAGAGACAATGCCTGATGACTTCACACAAGCGTTACTTTCACTCATTGGCTTAGGTTCCCCGCACCTCAGGAATAGACTGTATACCAATGACGAGTCTCTTATCTATTACAGTGGTCTGCTATCAGAACAGATAAAAACCAGCTCAGGTCTGAAACAAATACTGGAAGAACACTTTAAGGTACCTATTAAAATCAGGGAATTTATCGGCCAGTGGCAAGAGCTGATTGATGACGTACGGAGCAGACTGCCTCAAGGAAAATCCTCATCCGGTCAAAACAATCGTCTGGGAAAGTCAGCGATGCTTGGTCGAAAAGGGTGGCTTGCTCAAGGAAAATTCAGCGTCATCATTGGTCCATTAAACAGCACTCAACTAGAGGATTTTTCTCCGGGAACAAAAGCACTCAAAGCGATGAATGAGATCGTAAGACTATATGCCGGCATGGAGTATGATTACGATTTTAAAATACAGATCAAAAAGAGAGACCTTCCTAACCGTATAAAAATGGATCGAAAAAAGCCGCTTTGCATGGGCTGGAATACCTGGCTGGCGGGAAAAGAGAATAAAGATATCGCCAATAATGAGATCATGGAAATATCAATTTCTGCTGGTCGGTTGATGTAGTCAAAGAAAAATTTTCCGTATTAAAAATCACGACCCACACCATAGAGAGAACAGGAATGATCACCATTGACTTAAAATCCTTGGTTGCCAAGTTAAACAACTCAACACGCAACGCACTTGAAGGGGCGGCAGGTTTATGCATGTCTCGCACACACTACAATGTTGAGATAGAACATTGGCTGCTTAAGTTGCTGGAGATTCCTGACACTGATCTTGCATCAATTTTAAATCGTTTCGATATCGACATCGGTAAACTAACCCGGGAACTCAACCGCGAACTGGATAACATTAAAACCGGGAACAGCCGCGCACCCGCACTATCACCAAACATAGTCGAGCTGACCAAAACAGCGTGGATGCTGGCATCGGTTGAGTATGGCCACCCACAAACCACCTCAGCCCACATCCTCGGCGCATTGATGCTTGATGAAGGCCTCAACCGCTCCATGTCAGTGACAGGCGGTGAATTAAAAAAAATAGCGCCCGAGTCTTTACGTGATGTCATCCGCGCTATCGTAGGCTCCACTAATGAGTCACTCAGCAATGTTGCCGCTGACGGCAACGCCAGCTACTCAGGATCAACTCCAACAGGCACCCCCAGCCAAACACCAGCACTCGACAAATTCACCGTCAATCTGACTCTGGAGGCCAAACAAGGCAAGATCGATACTATTCTGGGGCGAGATGAGGAGATCCGCCAGATCATTGATATTTTGATCCGGCGCCGACAAAACAACCCCATTCTGACAGGCGAGGCGGGCGTGGGTAAAACCGCAGTTGTCGAGGGCTTCGCCCAACGTATCGCCTCTGGCGATGTTCCAGATCAATTGAAAGGTGTGTGTGTGCGCAGCCTTGATCTTGGACTGCTGCAAGCGGGCGCCAGTGTAAAAGGTGAGTTTGAAAGTCGTCTCAAATCCGTCATTGCCGAAGTTAAATCATCAGCTCAACCGATCATCATGTTTATCGATGAAGCGCACACACTGATTGGTGCAGGTGGCAAAGAGGGCCAAGGTGATGCCGCCAATCTACTCAAGCCAGCATTGGCACGGGGTGAACTGCGCACCATTGCCGCCACTACCTGGGCGGAATACAAAAAATATTTTGAGCGGGACCCCGCACTTACCCGTCGTTTTCAGGTTGTAAAGATTGAAGAACCCAGTGAAGAGAAGGCCATCGATATGATGCGTGCCATATCTGATGCACTGCAAACCCATCACGGCGTGCGCATTATGGATGATGCCATTGTTGCTTCGGTACGTTTATCCAGCCGCTACATTACTGCACGTCAACTGCCGGATAAATCAGTAAGCCTGCTGGATACCGCGTGTGCCCGCGTTGCCTTAAGCCAAGGCACCACCCCAGCATCAGTAGAAGATAGCCAACGGCAAATAGCGCAGTGCAAAGCTAATGTTGTCTCTCTTGGACGTGAAAATTCCACCCTGGGTAACTGTGATGAGCGTATAGATCAGCTAAAAGAAGATCAGGCCAGACTCGAAGTACTACTTGAACAACAGCTGGAACAGTGGCGTCAGGAAAAAAGCCGGGTCTCTCAAATTCACGCCCTGCAAAAAACGATAGAAGATGACTTCAAACTAAATCAATTTCCCGATGGTCAACAGCACGCCAGCGGATTGCATGCACTCTCTGACAATGAAAAAAGTCGCATTAAAAATGAGTTACTCCAACTCCTGACCCAACTAACCGAGTTACAAGGCGAAAAGCCTATGATCCAGGTGAATGTAGATAGTCAATCGATTGCTGAGGTCGTCGCCAACTGGACAGGCATTCCTGTCGGAAAAATGGTCGCCGATGAAATTGAATCCATTATTAATCTCAAAAATGTTCTGGCTAAACGAATCATCGGACAATCTCATGCACTTGATGCCATTGCCCAGAGCATACGGACATCCCGTGCAGGTTTAACGGATCCGCGCAAACCTGTTGGTGTTTTTTTTATGGTGGGTCCGAGTGGTGTGGGAAAAACCGAAACCGCACTGGCGCTGTCCGACCTGCTGTATGG
>CAMTXZ010000115.1:0-10636 GCA_947085765.1 uncultured Chromatiaceae bacterium
AATCACGTAACCCAGATAGGCCTTGTCAACCACCACCTCTTGCGAGAACTCAAACAGGACGTAGTTATCGCGTCCGTTATTATCAATCGTGTGGCTGGAGTTGCTGCTGCCGCTGCCTTCGCTGCTATCGGTCACACCCAACCCACCGCCGTAGCTACCGAGCCACGCCTTGGACCAGTTGCCGTTACCATCGCGACTAAACGCACTGGCGTTGACGGATACGCCGTTAGAGCTGTAGGTACGGATGTTGCCATCAGTTCCGTCCGTGGCGGAGCCGCCATTAAAATCGTAGCTAAGGGCTACGGCTGGGGCAACAAGACCCGCATCCCAGGAGAGATCATTTTCACCGGCCGTCAACGTGGTCAGCACTGTCTTGCCAGTACTATCCACATCGGAGTCGAGGGCGTCATTGGTCCCCTGATCCTTGGCAGTAAAGCTGTAACCTGCTGGTGCAACAACCTGGATTGCATAGTCACCAGGAACCAGACCACTAAACAGATAATTACCATTAGCATCAGTCATGGTTGTCGCCAACACTGCGCCAACTGCACTCAATAGTTTCACTGTCACGCCACTGGCACCCTTCTCTCCCAAGTCTTGGATGCCGTTGCTATTACAATCGATCCAGACACGATCACCAATGCTCTGTTTGGTAACGGCATCAGGCACAGTGTAGTTTGCCGCATCTGAATCAGTCACAGTCCGGCCGGTCAAGGCGTCGGTACCCACTACCGTACCAACGTTAGTATGCAGGCCAACAGTAGCGACCTCTGTAGCGGTGTAAATCCAGGTCTCATCAATATCAAGCAGATTATTACCGTTGGTATCGCCACCGACAAATGTCAATGTTGCGATCCTGTTGTCTGTCACTGTGATATTACCCAGAGCGACCGTGCCAGTATTTTTGATCACATAAGTGAAGATCGCTTCACCCACCTGCGGAATGAAAAGCCCAGGTGCGGTATCCGCGTCTAAGCTCTCAGTCTCAACCACGGTAGTGGTCTTGGTAGGTAACTTATGTTTGTCTGACTCATGTTTGTCTGACTCATGTTTGTCTGACTCATGTTTGTCTGACCCATATTTATCTGACTCACGTTTGTCCGAATCACGTTTGTCTGATCCATATTTATCTGACTCACGTTTGTCCGAATCACGCTTGTCTGATCCATATTTATCTGACTCACGTTTGTCCGAATCACGCTTGTCTGATCCATATTTATCTGACTCACGTTTGTCCGAATCACGTTTGTCGGACTCGTGTTTATCCGATCCACGTTTGTCTGATTCATGCCCGTCTGAATCACACTTATCTGAGTCATGTTTGTCTGAGTCACGTTTGTCTGAGTCACGTTTGTCTGAGTCACGTTTGTCTGAGTCATGTTTGTCTGAATCATGTTTGTCTGAATCACACTTATCTGAATCATGACCATTTATTGGAGATTCAACCGTGTACCGACCACGCACATACTTCTCAATATCAATTCCAGCATTAGAGACAATACCCGCGTCAATGGTCGCATTGTTTTCACCAGAAGTGAGTGTGACAATCTGACTCAAGCCTGTCGTTACGTTTGCATCGGAATCAGAAACGTCACTACCCACATCTGCTACAGTGAAACTTGTCCCAGCCGGCTTACTAAACTGCACCTGATACTCAACACCCGGAGTCAATCCAGTGAACTGATAATCTCCATTTACCCCAGTAGTCGTTATGGTGGTGGTATTGTCAGCGGTGGTACTAATCAGCCCATCAGCGCCGCCGCCAATCAAGGTAACAGTCTGGCCACTTAGGCCTACTTCGCCACTATCCTGCACCCCATTACCATTGCTATCGATCCACACCCGATCGCCGAGGCTGGCGGTCTGGTACATGCCGGCGTCGATGCTGGTGTTGGTCTCGCCTGCCGCCACGGTGTAGCAGCCGGTCAGGCCGGTGGTGCCGTCGGCGTCGCTGTCGAGCAGGTCGTTGCTGCCGACGTTGGCGGTGCTGAGCACGGAACCGTCATTGGCGATGAATTTGACGATGTAGTCGCCGGGGATCAGCCCGCTGAAGCTGTAGTTGCCGCTGCTGTCGGTGGTCTGGCTTCCGACCAGGGTGCCGGGCACGTTGTTGACGCAGGTGTAGAGTTCGACGGTGACGCCGGCTTTGCCGAATTCGCCATCGTCTTGCAGGCCGTTGCCGTTGGTGTCGGTCCAGACGCGGTCGCCTATGCTGGCGGTCGGCTCAGACGGTTTGTTGTATCCAAAGTCTAAAGTAAGGTCATCATTACCTGAGGTGAGCAGCACAGGGCTCGTGCCCGTGGGTGAGGCATTGCTGTCTAATGCTGGATCCAGCCCCTGGCCTGCCGGACTAGCGACGTAACCATTAAGCGCGCCACCTGAAACGAAATTGCTGGCATCAACTGATACCTGATAGGTACCGGGAGCGAGGTTGGCGAACAGGTAGCTGCCGTCAGCGGCTGTGGTTGTAGTGAGCAGAACAGGCAGGCCACTGCCAGTGGTGCCAGTCAGTGTCAGGGCGACACCACCAAGCCCAGTGGCACCGTCGTTCTGGATGCCATCTTTGTTGATGTCGTTCCAGACGGAATTACCCACTGAGACATTTTTATAAAACCCGGAATCAACGGTTTTATTACACTCTCCCGCTGACAGGACAATGACATCAGACACCTGCCCATCACTGTTGGCGCCGGAAGTGGTGCTACCGTCCACTTGGCGCGGGCTGGTGCCATCGTAGCCTGTTGGAGTGAAAAACTGAACCTGATAAGCGGCGCCAGGGACCAGGCCCGTGAAGAGATAGTTGCCATTGGCATCGGTGGTTGTCGTTTGCAGAACTTCGCCGGCGTCAAGGAAGTCACCATCATTATTTGCGTCACGCACCAGATGGACTATCGCGCCAGCAATGCCAACCTCGCCCGCATCCTGAATACCGTTGCCGTTGCTGTCTTCCCAGACACTATCGCCCAACGCTGCAGATTTTACCCTGATAATAAGAGGTTGCTGTACGGTATCGCCAACATCCTTCACGCCATTTTTATTAACATCTATAAAGGTCGCCAGCACGACCGAAATATCACCTGTGGCGGCGCAACCTATTATGTTGCCTTGGCTGTCCAGTACATCTTCAACACCAAACACCGGGGTATAACCGTTATTGGCGTGAGCTAGATCGACCAGTGCTGCGACTTTGGCCGGGTCCGGTGTTCCGATAGAGGTAGTGGTTGACCAGTCATCGCCCATCAATGTCCAGGCAGCCGCCTGAACCTCGCCAAAGGTGTATCCGTTGGTAGAAAAATCCTGCCTGAGCAGCCAATCAAGCTCATCCAGATTGCCCCAGGTTTGAGGATTGGGGAATATAGCGTCGAATGAACCTGTCGCTTCGTTAATGGAATAAACTGAAGCTTGAAAAGTGCCAGTGTAGTAGCCCAGCCCTGTATCAGTCACATCCAGGTTGGCATCTCTATCTATGCACCATGCATTGTAAACATCAATACCGAAGGGGGACGCCCCCAAAAACTCAATATCAAGAAAACTTGGAATCAACCCCGCGTCTAGGGTAGCGCCGGTAAGAGTATAAGTAGTCTTGATTGTGAATACTGGGGGCAGTGACATTTCGACATCTCCTTGAATTTATCATTCGCTGCCCCAACAAAAGGCTGCTTGATTTTTTTCTTAATTAATCATCTCTGAAATCGGGGACTACAAGCGGATTACTATTTCTTTCAAACAGTGATTTTTCGCTTTGTTTTTTTAAAATATGCGACAAAAACCATCTACGCTTACGCGAGCATATTTCAACTCAGCAAGAGGCAAAAACCCAGAATGGGGCGCCATGCCGGCGCCTCACCCTGTAAAGAAGGGAATTATTTCTTACGACGGCCCGCAACCAACATGGCGACTGCGCCAATGGCAAACAACGCTAGCGATTCAGGCTCTGGCACAACATTGATATTAGCAAACGCTGGGACTGAAGCTGACATCAAAACAGCAATAGATAGTAATAAACGCATTAGTAACTCCTTAAAAAAAACAACATCCCACTAAGGGGTAAAACAACAATCCTGGTATCTGCTTAATCAACACAATGTTGCCACCCACTCTTCAGGCCGACCCATTTAAATTGATAAAACATCCAAGCGCCACACGACCACCAAGTCAGGGTGATCATCCAAAAAACTACTTACGACTACGTACAAACAACAGGGCCGCCGCGCCTATAGCAAAAAGAGCTAGCGACTCGGGTTCAGGAACCACGTTGGGTACCGCAAATGCTGATACAGAAGCAAACATCAAGACCATCAACGACAGTAAATTGCGCATGATTCACTCCTTGAAAAACACAACACCCCTAAAAAAAGCAACAACAGCGTCATACGTGGACAATGCCTGCAGCCATATCGCTACCCCGACTTAAGCAAAAAACAAGCCACTCATACAAATATATTGAATTTCATATAGTTAAGGTAATTAAATCAGACAAATTCCGCGCCTCTGTAAGTAAACCCGACACCACCACCATAGGTTCAGCCACGCTAACGCTATTACAAAAACATCTATTCCCAGGCAATTCTTTGCAGGGGTCCATTTAGCAGCGGATTTATTAAGACGCTCTGGGAAATTTTGCGCGAGAACATATCCTCAAAAGCATGGCTGTTGCGCCTCTGCCAGTCTCATCCACCCTAAAACAGGCAGACGCCTCACCTTCATTCTCTTATACTAGGCACCTTTACTTACCAGACAGGCTAGAGAGATATGAGCAACAACAGAGACGATAGAAGGTACGTCGGTATCTTCAATGACCACGAAGGTGGCATGACCGACTCCGGCAAGATCATCCGCGACGCTTGGGTCTTCGGCCTGATCCCCGAGACTGAAACCTGCGAAGGGTGGATGGTGCAAGGAATTCAGACTCTCTGGGAAAAAATTGACCTGGAGTGGGAAAAGTATGGCTTCCTGGTCAACAACCTGCCCCCTGAACTGCGCGAACGGTTCGACCGTATTCAGAGTGATGCACTGGTCCGCGCCAAAAAACTTGGCTGGGACCCTGACCACGCCCTCGACAACGAAGCCTGATTCCACCCGCATCGTCCTGCAAACCCGCCCTCCAGCGGGTTTTTTTATGTCGCATGATTACAAAACAGCATGCAAGACCTGCCGGGGGAGTGCTGTCAATAATATAAAATAGTTCGAGGAAGGGAAACGCTGCGGTTTTCCATCTCAGATGACGATAAGGTGTCGTAGAGGCGAGAGATCACCTTCCCCGACCAGACACTGGAGTCTAGCCACCTTGTCCCAGTCCAGCGCAACAGAACCACTCATCTTCCAGCAGATCCATATCGATGCTGCCCGCAACTCTACTGATGATTTCAATCTGTTTCATGACAGAACCAAGTGGGGGCGGATTCATGGCAACCCGTTTAATGGCCCTATAGCACTTGGTTTCCAGCTGGAGTGCTTGGTCGAGGATCAGCTGCGACTTTATCGCGATCAAAACAACGAAACGGCTTTGATCGCTGACCACAGACTACGCTTCAGCAACTACCAGTTCACCTTTGCCAGTGTAGTAAAACCGAACGAAACGGTTCAGGTCGAGATCAAGAAATCGCAATTTAAACCGGGCGACAACCCAACCCTCAGCAACCGGATTGCGATCAAAGGTGAACGCGGCATTGTCATCTTCGGCTTTAAAAGAGAGTCTCAGGCGCCGCTCTTTCTGGGTGACCACGATATCTCCGCCCTGCCCGATCTAACCCGTCAACCCGACCGCAGCTACATCGATGACACCGGGCTTTTTTATAAACGAAAATTCATGAGCACCGGCAACGCCAAGAATTTCCTCTCCGGTTCGCTGGCAGACCAGTCAGCCTATTTCGACGAGCTTGATGAGCGGATCAGCTTCCCGGAGACCTACTCCGCCGGGCTGATCTCCTGCGCCCTGCTGGAGCGCGCCCGCCACAACCATCATGACTTTGAAAAGGAGCCGATGGTCTACACCTCTCACAACATCTCAATTGATCGCAAACTGACACACGGGCTGCGCAGCAATGATGTGCTGCATCTGCTGGTTGATGAACCGACAGCAGTGACAACGGAGAGAGGTGTGAGCCAGTATCTGCACCACTGCTTTGGTCTATTGCAAGATGGCGCAGTTCTGTTCCGGGCGGAGATCACCATGATGCCATTAGCAGCGATTCTGAAAAACGCACCCTAGCCACACCTCCTTTCAGACAACCTCTCCCACCTCACCATACTGCTATCATCATCAGTAGGATCTTCACTCTCCTGGCTTGATAGGGTGCGCCTGATCTGCTGCTGCCGCACTGTAGCCACTGCCTGCGCGACAACAGCGCTGTGCCCTTTGACGATGAGTTACAACAGCTCACCCACAGCAGCTATCAGGAGTACGCCAGCCAGGGATTGCGTGGTCTGGTAGTGGCAATGCGCACCCTCACTGCCGATGAATTCAACCCGGCCAACGATCTGCACGGCTACATCGAAGGGCTGACACTGCTGGGATTGGTCGGCATCATGGACCCGCCCCGGCCAGAGGCCAAAGCCGCGATTCAGGCCTGTGGTGAAGCGGGCATCATGGTGAAGATGATCACCGGCGACCACGCCGATACCGCCGCCGCCATCGCCCGCGAACTGGGGCTGAAGGGCAATGTCATCAGCGGTACTGAGCTGGAACAACTGAGTGAACAGCAGCTGGCTGAGCAGATCGAGGGCATCGCCGTCTTTGCTCGCGTCATCCCCGAACAGAAGGTCAAGATCGTGCGCGCGCTCCAGGCACGTGGCCATGTGGTGGCGATGACCGGCGATGGCGTCAACGATGCGCCCGCCCTCAAGAGTGCCGACATCGGCGTGGCGATGGGTATGAATGGCACAGAGGTGGCCAAAGAGGCCGCCACCATGATCCTCACCGATGACAACTTCGCCACCATCGTCGCGGCCGTTCATGAGGGGCGCACCCTCTACGACAACATCCTCAAGTTCATCCGCTTCCAGCTCTCCACCACCATGGGGGCGCTGATGACCGTCTTCAACGCCCGCGCCGAGCGTGGCACCACCTTTCGCAGCTGCTTTTTCAGCAACAGCATGTTGTGGCTGTCGCTCACCGGCGTGGTGACTTTTCAGGTCATCGCGGTGCACTGGCCGCCAGCGCAGCAAATCTTCAACACTGTGGCGCTGGATGCCAGCGACTGGCTGACCGCCTGCGCGGTAGCCGCGTCAATAGTAATGTTGGAGGAGCTGAGGAAATTGGTGATGCAACGTAGGTTGGGTTAGATGCGCACTGCCCGTCATGCTGAAAACACCACTGCCACCAAAGCGCATCGTAACCCAACGTGCAGGGGCTCAATTAAACACCTTCCTGTTGGGTTACGGTGCGGTTATGTCCCGAGTCTTTTATTAAAGGTCGTGGCGCACCTAACCCAACCTACAAAAGAAAGAAGCCACGCCTTGCGGGCGTGGCTTTTAAACAGCCGTTGTTACGGTTTACTCAATGTTTTTTGTGGGTCAGCCAGTCGCCAATGGCAAACAGCAGACCGGAGATCACAAAGGTCAGGTGGATACCGACCTTCCAAGCCATCTGCTCAGTGGTGAAGGAGTCCACATTGACAAACGCCTTCAGCAACTCGATACCGGAGATGGCGACAATGGAACCCATCAGCTTCATCTTCAGATCAGCAAAACTGACGTGGCCCATCCAGTCCGGGCGATCCTCGTGGCCGCCGGTGTCGATCTTGGAGACGAAGTTTTCGTAACCGGCAAAGATGATGATGATCAGCAGATTGGCCAGCAGCACCACATCGATCAAGGTCAGCAGACCGATCACCACATCGTTACTGGTGCCGGTAAAAACAATATCCACAAAGTGCAGAAACTCCTTGCCAAACTTCACCAGCAGCAAGGCGATACAGGCCGCCAGGCCCAGGTAGAAAGGCACTAGTAGCCAGCGGCTGGCAAAGAGCACCTCTTCCACAAAAGTCTCAACTCTTTTCACAGCTTCTTCCTATTAATGTAATGGGGGGTAGGTAACCGGCGGCTATTCTCCTGCTTCATCCTGGCACTAGCAAGGATCAATTGAGAGAATCTTTATTCGCTGCCAGTCCCCCCTGCGGGCCGCACCCGGAACACCCCGACATCGATCGACGCCACCGCCACCTTGGTGCCGGCCTCGATCTGCCCGACCGCCGCGCTATCGTCAATCTCAACCCGCCACTCGATACCCGAATATTGGGTCTTGCCTGGGGCAGCGTAGGTGATGGTCTGGCCGAGACGGAACTCATGGCCGATGAAATCGCTGCTCAGGTCATGAGGAGGTCGCTCTTTTCCGTTTTGCAGCTTCAACAACGGCTTCCACAACAGCATGGCGGAGAGCGCCGAGCATAGACCAAAGCTGCCGATACCGGCGCCCCAACTGGCGGGCAACAGCCCGATCCAGATCAAGGTGCCCGTCGACAGTGCGCCGATAGCGGCAAACAGCAACACGCCGGAGGTAAAACCAAAGGCCAGCGCCTCGATCACCAGCAGCGCAAAACCGGCACCGAACCAGAAGGTGTGTGGATTGGCGTTGAAAAATTCGATCATGGGTTCTACCTACCAGGCTTGAAGGCGTCGCTGTTGTTCATGGCGGCCACAATCGCCACCGCCTCCGCCACCGTATTGCCGGCGCCGCTCGACTTGTCATCCATCAGCACAATAGTAGACTCCTTGGCGATCATCCTTTTGGCCTCGATGGCGAGCGTGGCAAGATCAAGCTGAATCGCCTTCTGCCCCGCCGGAGTCACAGCACTCTCACCGATGGTACGAATCGCCGCCGCCTTGGCCAGCGCCACCAACTCAATCGCCTTGGCCTCGCCTTCGGCATTCAGGATCTGTTGTTCACGGGCTGCCTCAGCCGCCAGTACCTGCGACCGCTTCTGTCCCTCGGCAATGTTGATAGCCGCCTGTCGCTCCCCCTCTGACTCAAGAATCGAGGCGCGTTTGTCGCGCTCCGCCTTCATCTGCCGCTCCATCGCCTCCAGCACACTGCGCGGTGGTGTGATGTCCTTGATCTCATAACGCATCACCTGCACACCCCAGGGTTCAGCCGCCATGTTGATGGAGTTGACGATGGCCACGTTGAGGGTATCGCGCTCTTCAAAGGTTCTGTCGAGATCAAGTTTGCCGATCTCGGAACGCATGGTGGTCTGCGCCAACTGGGTGACGGCAAAGGTGTAATCCTCAACGCCGTAGCTGGCCTTGCTCGGCTCAATCACCTTAAGATAGAGCACACCGTCTACCGTCAGACCAATGTTGTCCTTGGTGATGGCGCTCTGGCTCGGCACATCAATCGATTGTTCTTTGAGTGTGCGTTCGTAAGCGACGCGGTCAATAAAGGGGATGACAAAGTTCAACCCCCCCACCAGGGTGGCCTGGTATTTACCAAAGCGCTCAACAATATAGGCCCGGTTCTGCGGCACAAACTTGACCGAGGTTTTGAGAATCACGATCAAAACGATTGCCAGACCGCCCCAAAAACTAAAGAGAATATTAAAGAGGCCGAAAGTTTGATCCATGGTGATGTCCTTTTATTTGATAGTGCAGAGTATTACTAACGCAGCAGCCGTAGCGCCTAACCAGAGCCTAACGTATGTAACAAGCTCATACCAGCTACACCACTGCACTGAGCCAAAACAGCCTCACTCCAGCAGAAACAATCCATATCCAGACAATTAGAGTCCAAAGCATTGATAAAGCTCGCATATCCAACCGCAGCACTCCTGCTGTTGCTGGCCGCCACAATAAACCCCGCCCAGGCAGACATCACCGACCACTATCTTGTAACAGGATTAAGCGATTACGTCAGCGCTCCGCTGCGCTGGGATGGTGGTGACTGGCTGACGTTTGGCGCCATTAGTGGCGGAATCCTGCTTACCGCTGAATACCTGGATGACCGCTGGAAACAGGATATGGTTTCAGAGAACCACCCGTCATACAACCGGGACGTTGCACGGATCGGCAACCAATGGGGCGATCTGAGATTAAGTGGTCCCGTCATGCTCGGCGTCTATGGTTATGGCTACTGGAGTGATAACAGCACCTATCTTAACGCGAGTTACAACATGGCGCAGGCAGCCGCCTATACCGGCGTCATGACAACAGCCTTGAAAATGGTCTTTCGTCGCGATCGCCCCAGTGAATCAGTCGATGAATCGGGCTGGTTCAAAGGTGGCAGCGCCTTCCCGTCTGGCCATACCAGTCTGGCCTTTGCCGTTTCGCGCGCCTATTTAAACTCGCTGGACACCCCCTCCATCCCCACCCAGGTACTTTTTTATGGCTTGGCAACCAGCACTGCCTTTGCCCGCACCTATGACAACAAACATTGGGCCTCGGATGTAGTCGCAGGGGCGCTATTGGGGATCTACACTGCCGACTTTGTTCGCGACAACAATAACAGCCGCAACAAAAACAAAAACAGCGACGTCAGCTATGTACCCTATATATGGAAAAACCAGATCGGCCTACAGGTCAGCTGGCGCTAACGGGCTATGCACACTCCGTCTGAGCAACAGAATGCCATCCGCAACAATGGCTGCGGTAAAAAAATCGTCACTAACCACCCACAAAATCCATACTCAAACTAAAGATCAGC
>CAMTXZ010000116.1:0-5301 GCA_947085765.1 uncultured Chromatiaceae bacterium
GATAACCTGCCTTATCAATCATATAACGGGTAATATTCCTGAAATACCCCCACTCCGCCGCACTGAGGCGCGGTGGGTTGAAAAACGCTTAAGATAAGGACGCCGTCAATGTCATCGCTGCTCATGCCCCTCCACCAGGTCATCGATGTCCCGCTCGAGACTCTGCCGACGGCCACGGCATGGGCAAAACTCAGCCCCTACTGGCCGTCGCCTGGCGATCAGCAACGGGCGGCCAAGGTGGCTCTATTCCAGTACCTGGTGAAGGCGTGGGGCGCGATCTCGGACGACTCCTATCGGGCGCTATGCAGCGATCTGCGGCTGTTTTTTGAATGGTGCCGGGCGCGTGACCTGGTCACGCTCCCCGCCTCGCCGGATACGCTGGCCGCCTTCCTTGAAGATCAGGCGGCAATCAAACGTCAGACCACCGTGCGCCGCTATCTGGCCTCGATCTCCAAGGCGCACCAACAGGCACAGGTCACCAATCCAGCCCACCATCAGAACGTCAAGCTCGCCTTTCAGCGCCTATATCGGGATCACACGGCAGAACCCCAACAAGCGGAAGGATTGCGCTGGGAGCATATAGACAGAGCCCTCGACGGCCTGGATGACGCCCTGCTCCATGTCCGTGATCGTGCCTTGGCGCTCGTCGCCTATGAGGTACTGGCCCGCCCCTCCGAGATACAGCGCCTGACCCTGGAGGGGCTGACCGAGGGTGAACTTGGTTACAAACTGCGCGTGATACGCTCAAAAAAATCGAAGAAAGGCCGCATACAGTACAAGTTTGTGTCGCGCACCACGGCCGTCGCCCTCCAGACGTGGTGCCAGCGGGCAGGGATTGAAAATGGGGTTATCTTCAGGGGAGTCAGCAAGGCCGGCACTGTTCTGGATTCACCCCTCAGCACCCTAGGGGTCACTCGGGCCATGCAGCGCCTGGCGAGATATGCCGGCAAAGATCCCCAAGGGTTTAGTGGCCACTCAGCCCGCATCGGTGCCTGTCAGGACATGGCCATTGCCGGCATGGACATCGTGCGAATCATGCTCGCCGGTGATTGGGATTCGCCCCAGATGCCGGCGTATTACGCCCGGAAGATCGCCACAGACAAGAGCGGCATGGCGGAGCTGGCCCGCCAACAAGGCCGATGAATGGGGTTGAATGGAGGGCCACATTCCGCTGTGAGCAAAACGTAATCAATCCAACTGGGATCCACTAGACACCATGGAAACCCGTTAGAAAGCACCAATTATCCACAGGCTTATCCACTGAATTGTGGATAAGTCACATCGTCCATACCGGTATCATCCTGCGATCGGTTCATCCCGTGCCTCATCAAGTTGTCGATTATCATCAATCCACTTTTGCTTGACCGCTTCTCGTGCCGCCTCGAACCTCTCGGAGGCATCTTGGATGCTGAGAGTGCCTTGATCTATTTCTTGACACATTTGAGAACGAAGCCGGTAGAGATAACGCACATCCTGATCATGAGGGTATTTAGATAAGAGATGAACCCAGCCCTGCTCGGCCTCTTTATCATTGCAGTCGTTTGTATCCTCTCCAGCATATAGATGGAGAGAAGCAGTGCATAAGTACAGTGATAAAAAAATAGATTTGTTAAGTGTATTCATGGTGTTCAATACGTTTGTTTGCCTATACGATTACCTTACACATCCACACCTGCGCGCACAACACGTGAGGTTAAGAAAACCTTTCAGTTGCATGATCTCCATACGTTCTCTATATTGAGCGCGAGAACATATGGAGTACGTTATGCTCACCGAACTAGAATCCCGTTGCCTCAAAACTCTGCGCGACTACATCTGCCAGCACGGCCACGCCCCCACCCTCTCTGAGCTGGGCGTGCGGGTGGGTATCAGCTCCCGTGGCACCATGCACCGTTATGTCAGCAATCTCGTAGACAAAGGCTATCTGGAGCGCTCTGCCAAACCGGGCTGGCGTGGCATTGCCCTGACCGAACAGGCGGCGCAGCAGCTCAATACCCTGCCCTTGCTGGGACGGATTGCGGCGGGCAGGCCGATCGAGGCGATCCCGAATCAGTCCAGCATCAATCTGTTAGAGATGTTTCGTGGCCCCAACCGCTACGTGCTCCAGGTGCAAGGGGAGTCGATGATCGATGCCGGTATTCTCGACGGCGACCTGGTGGTGATCGAGAGCCAGGACCACGCCAGTGATGGCGAGATCGTGGTGGCGTTGGTGGATGATGAAGAGGTGACGCTCAAGCGTCTCAAATACGCCGGCCAGGCCGAGATCGAGCTGATCCCGGAGAACCGCACCCTCGTCCCGATGCGATACGACGCCAGCCGAGTCAAGATCCAGGGTGTGCTGGTCGGCCAGATCCGCAGCTACAGCCGCAAATAGGCCACCATGGACAATCAACCCTGGCCACGCGCCATCATTCTGGTGGACATGAACGCCTTCTTTGCGTCGGTGGAACAGCTCGATCGCCCCGAGTGGCGTAGTCGTCCGGTTGCCATCACCAATGGCGAACAAGGCACCTGCATCATCACCTCTTCATACGAAGCCCGTGCTTATGGGGTGAAGACTGGCATGCGGCTGAAGGAGGCGCGGGTACTCTGCCCGACCCTGATCCAGTGCCCCGCCAACCCCCACCGCTATGCCGAGGTCTCGACCCACATCATGGAGTCGTTGCAGGCCATCACCCCGGATATCGAGGTCTTCTCGGTGGATGAGGCGTTTCTGGATGTCACCCACTGTCAGTCGCTATTGGGCACACCGGAGCAGATCGCCCGCCTCACCAAACAAGCTGTTTTTGCCGCCTCCGGGCTGCTCTGTTCCGTGGGTGTGAGTGGCGACAAGACCACTGCCAAATACGCTGCCAAGCAAAACAAACCCGACGGGCTGACCATCATCCCGCCGTGGCAGGCCAAGGTGCGACTGCACGATGTGCCGGTCACTGATCTCTGCGGCATCGCCAAGGGGATTGGTGGCTTTCTGGCTGAACGCGGTGTGCACCGCTGTGGCGACATGGCCAAACTGCCTATCAGCGTACTGGCGGCACGTTTCGGCAATCTTGGACGGCGTATCTGGCAGATGTGTCAGGGGCAGGATTCAGAACCGATGCACATCAACGTCGCCGCGCCCAAGTCGATGGGCCACGGCAAGGTAGTACCTCCCAATACCCGCGACCGCGCCACCATTCATACCTACCTGCTGCACATGAGCGAAAAAGTGGCGGCACGGCTGCGCAAACATCAGATGGAGGCGAGCCGTTTCTACGTCGCCATCCGCATCAATGACGGCTGGCTCACCAGCAAATACAAAACGGCCACTCCCACTCACGACGGCCACACCATCATGGCGTTGTGCGAGCAGCTATTAAGAGAACAGTGGTGCGGCCAAGGTGTGCATCAAATCCAGGTCACTGCCCTTGATCCAAAACCCGAAGGACAACAGCTCGATCTCTTTGCCGATCCGCCCGAACAACATCAACGACGCGAAGAGCTGAACCACGTAATAGACGCCATCAACCAACGCTATGGCGAGTTCACCGTCGCCCCCGGCACCCTGCTCAACCGCTCCAAGATGCCCAACGTCATCGCCCCGGCGTGGAAACCCCACGGCCACCGGCAGACCATCTGATCATGTGCGGCGGTGTTTATTACACACACAACGAGCAAGACGTGCGGGTCTACTTTCCCAACCCCAAAGCGATGCTGCCAGTACGGCAGAAAACCGGCGAGGTCATGCTGCTCCCCTGGGGCCGACGTCAGGATCAGAAAGGCGCGCTGCCACTCGGCGGCTGGGCCAGACTCGATTCGATATATGCCGGACGGTGGGACAGATGGTTCCCCAAGTCCGTCAAACTCCCCATCAAGAGTTTTATGGAAAAGGATATCGAGGGCCACAGTCATTGGTTTGATCTGACGCAAGGGCAATGGATTCAAGGACTGGTGGCAAGAGATGGATCAGAACAGCGGGTGTATGTGGTGACCATCACCCCTGAGATGAGTGATGCGGTTCATGAGCGGTGGCCTAGGATGGTGAGTGGGTGACTTAGCATCAATGGTTGCGCCGTCACAAGCAATGAAAATTAGATTTATCCCCGCGAGCGCGGGGGAAACACGTAGTTACTGGTTCCGCCTTCGCCCCTGCTGGGCCTATCCCCGCGAGCGCGGGGGAAACTTAACCCAGCCCATGTGTGCCTTCTCTGCTGAGGGCCTATCCCCGCGAGCGCGGGGGAAACTTCATGTGCCTGAACGTCGCGCCCTCACAGTGGGGCCTATCCCCGCGAGCGCGGGGGAAACGTCGCCGTATCTTCAATCCGATCATCTGGCCAGGGCCTATCCCCGCGAGCGCGGGGGAAACTTTCCCATTCGCAGATCAAGCCACTCGTCTGTGGGCCTATCCCCGCGAGCGCGGGGGAAACAACTTCGATCAGGGATAGCCGGGATTCATTGTGGGCCTATCCCCGCGAATGCCGACTTGCAGTTGACTACCTGACCACGGGCCTATCCCCGCGAGCGCGGGGGAAACACGTTGCGCGGCGAGATCTCAATCCCTGCATCGGGCCTATCCCCGCGAGCGCGGGGGAAACGAAAACACCGGCAGATCGTCCGGCCCCGTCACGGGCCTATCCCCGCGAGCGCGGGGGAAACGGGTAGGGCAGATCGGATCAGATGGGCGATTCGGGCCTATCCCCGCGAGCGCGGGGGAAACCGCCCGGCCCGATGACAAAACCGGTCAATGGAGGGCCTATCCCCGCGAGCGCGGGGGAAACTCTGCTGTTTGACGCTGCGTAACGGATTCAGCGGGCCTATCCCCGCGAGCGCGGGGGAAACAAATGAATCGGGATATCGACATAATACGTTCCGGGCCTATCCCCGCGAGCGCGGGGGAAACAAATGTTTTTTAAGAGAAATAAATTTCATTAGGGGCCTATCCCCGCGAGCGCGGGGGAAACATTGCGCAAAAGTTCCGCGACCCTAATTTTTGGGGCCTATCCCCGCGAGCGCGGGGGAAACACGGTGGCCGAAAATCAGGTGATAACGCAAAAGGGCCTATCCCCGCGAGCGCGGGGGAAACGGGGGGGCTAGGGTAACGCCATGGCATGAAATGGGCCTATCCCCGCGAGCGCGGGGGAAACTTGTTGATCTGTACGTCACGACGATAACCCATGGGCCTATCCCCGCGAGCGCGGGGGAAACTCCAGCAATACCAGCTCGGACGGAAGAATGGAGGGCCTATCCCCGCGAGCGCGGGGGAAACGTACGGTGGTGTACAGTTTAATTCCTAATATAGGGCCTATCCGCGCGAGCGCGGGGGAA
>CAMTXZ010000117.1:0-12830 GCA_947085765.1 uncultured Chromatiaceae bacterium
AAGGCGCTGGAGGCACAGCGCAAACAGGGCGGGCTGAGCAAGCTGGTCGGCCTGGTGCTGCTGGACAAGGGGGTGTTGCGCGCCCATCAGATTGTGATCTGGAATGGCGACCCGATGGGCGAGACCACCAGCGGTGGTTTCTCACCCACGTTGGGGCGCTCCATCGCCCTGGCGCGGGTGGCGGCTGAAGTGACGGATGAGTGTCAGGTTGAAGTGCGTGGCAAAATGCTGTTGTGCCAGGTGGTTAAACCACCCTTTGCCCGCAATGGTAAAAGTTGTATCAAGATTGATTGAAGAGTGACCGATGATTTCCCGACCCCTGATGAGGGCGGGAAACAGAGACCAGACAGTTAAAACACTACATAAACGTGAGGACCAGAATGATGAGCAATATTCCAGATACCCTGTTGTACACCTCGAGCCACGAATGGGTCGAAGTGCTGAGTGATGGCACCGCCCGCGTCGGCATCACCGACCACGCCCAGGAGCTGCTGGGTGACATGGTCTATGTCGAGGTGCCCGAAGTGGGCGACGAGGTGAAGTCCGGTGAAGAGTGCGCCGTGGTCGAGTCGGTCAAGGCCGCCTCTGATGTCTACAGCCCGATCTCGGGTGTGGTGGTTGCCGTGAATGAAAACCTGGCCGAGAACCCTGGTCTGGTCAATGGCGATCCTTACAGCGATGGCTGGATCATGCGCATCAAGATTGCCGATGAGGGCGAGCTGGAAGAGCTGTTTGACGCCGAGAGCTATCAGGACGTGATCAACGAAGACGATCACTAAAACCCATACCAGCCAGCAGAGCAAACGATGCCTTTTATTCCACACACCGAACAGGATGTAGCCGAGATGCTCGACGCCATTGGCGTCGACTCCATCGAGGCGTTATTTGACGAGATCCCCGCCGAGCTGCGGGTCAAGGGGGTGCTCAACATCCCCGACGGCATGAATGAGATGGCGGTGGCGCGGCTGATGCGTGAACGCGCGGCAGGCGATGCCACCGGCCTCAACTTCATCGGCGCCGGCGCCTACGAGCACCACATCCCGCAGGCGGTGTGGGATATCACCACTCGCGGTGAGTTCTACTCCGCCTACACGCCCTATCAGGCCGAGGCGAGTCAGGGCACCTTGCAGGTGCTCTATGAATACCAGACCATGATCGCCAGCCTTAACGGCCTCGATGTCTCCAACGCCTCGTTGTACGACGGCGCTTCGGCGCTGGCAGAGGCGGTGCTGATGGCGGTGCGGGCGCACCGTAAGTCCAAGTCAAAACGCATCCTGATGCCGAGCACCGTACATCCGGCCTATCGCGCCGTGGTGCAGGCGGTGGTCAAAAATCAGGGCATCGAGATTGTGGAGCTGCCCTTCTGTGCCGAGACAGGTGCGACCCTGGTGGCCGAGCTGAAGCAGTATGAAGGGCAGGACATCACCGCCTTGGTGATCCCGCAACCCAATTTCTTTGGTGTGCTCGAGGATGTGGATGGCCTGACCGACTGGGCGGCGACCAACAACGCCATCGCCATTGCGGTGGTCAATCCGTTGAGTCTGGCGCTGCTCAAGGCGCCGGGTCAGTGGGGCCAGAGCGGTGTCGACATCGCCTGCGGTGAGGGACAACCGCTCGGCATCCCGCTCACCAGTGGCGGGCCTTACCTCGGTTTTATCTGCTGCAAACAGCAACACGTACGTCAGCTGCCGGGCCGCATCATCGGCCGCACTGTTGATCTTGACGGCAAGCCCGGTTTTGCCCTGACGTTGCAGGCGCGTGAACAGCACATCCGCCGCTCCAAGGCCACCTCCAACATCTGTACCAACCAGGGGTTGATGGTCACGGCGGCCACCATCTTTATGTCACTGATGGGGGCCGAAGGGCTGGAGCGCGCCGCTGCGCAGAGCATTAGCAATACTCAACTGCTCGCCGACAAACTCTGCGCCATCAACGGTGTTGAGCGGGTCTTTACCGGGGTCAATTTCCACGAAGTAGCGCTGCGTCTGCCCCAGCCGGTTGATGCAGTGCTGGCGGCTCTGGCGGACAAGGGCATCTACGGCGGTTGCGCCCTGGCCAGCTATTATCCAGGGCTGAGCGACTGCATCACGGTCTGCGCCACGGAGACTAAAAGCGGTGCCGATCTGGCGGCGTATGCCACGGCGTTGAATGAGGTGCTGGCCGCGTAATTCACGTGTCGCCACTCGGAAAAAGTGAACCCAATATGAGCAAACTGATTTTTGAACAGTCCCGTCCCAACCGCACCGCTGGCGCCCAGCTGGCCAAAGCCGTTGCGGTAACCGGCATTCCCGCTGCACTGCGCCGCACCACGCGGCCACTGCTGCCGGAGGTCTCCGAGCTGCAGGTGGTGCGCCACTACACCCGCCTGTCGCAGAAGAATTTTTCTATCGACACCCAGTTCTATCCGCTCGGCTCCTGCACCATGAAGTACAACCCGCGCGTCTGTAACGCCGTGGCGCTGCAACCCGGTTTTGCCGGACGTCACCCCTACGCGCCGGACTCCTCCGGTCAGGGGTTGCTGGCGTCGCTGTTTGATCTGCAGCAGCTGCTCAAAGAGGTGACTGGCATGAAAGAGGTGTCGCTGACACCCGCCGCCGGCGCCCAGGGTGAGTTTGCTGGTGTGGCGATGATCCGCGCCTATCACGACTCGCGCAACGACACCGCGCGTAGCGAGATCATCGTGCCCGACGCGGCCCACGGCACCAACCCGGCCACTGCCGTCATGTGTGGTTACAAGGTCAAAGAGATTCCCACCAAGGGCGATGGCGATATCGACATCGATGCACTCAAGGCAGCGGTCGGGCCGCAGACCGCCGGCATCATGCTCACCAACCCCTCTACTGTTGGTGTGTTTGAACGCAACATCAAACAGATCGCCAAGATCGTGCACGACGCCGGTGGCCTGCTCTATTATGACGGCGCTAACCTCAATGCGATCCTCGGCAAGGTGCGCCCCGGCGATATGGGTTTTGATGTGATCCACATGAACCTGCACAAAACCTTCTCCACCCCTCACGGTGGTGGTGGACCCGGCGCCGGTCCGGTCGGTGTCAGCGAGCGGCTCGTGCCCTTCCTGCCGATTCCGATGGTGACCAAAGAGGGCGACAACTACCGCTGGCTCAGCGAACAGGATCGGCCGCAGTCGATCGGTCGTCTCTCCGCCTTTAACGGCAACATTGGCGTGCTGATCCGTGCCTATGTCTACGCACTGATGCTGGGGCGCGAAGGCATGGAGCGGGTCGCCGAGTACGCCACACTCAACGCCAACTACCTGGCGGCAGAGCTGAGGCGGGTCGGTTTTGAGCTGGCCTATCCTGAGCGTCGCGCCACCCACGAGTTCATCGTCACCCTGAAAAAAGAGGCCAAGCAGTTTAACGCCACGGCCATGGATTTCGCCAAGCGGCTGCTCGACTACGGCTTTCACGCCCCGACCACCTACTTCCCGTTGTTGGTGCCGGAGTGCCTGCTGATCGAGCCGACCGAAACCGAGAGCAAGGATGTGCTTGATGGCTTTGTCGCCGCCTTGGCCATGATCAGGGCCGAAGCAGAGCAGAACGTCGATGAGTTGAAAGGCGCCCCTTACACCCTGCCGTCACGCCGTCTTGATGACGTACGTGCCGCGCGTGAACTGGACCTGACCTGGAAGGGTGAGACCACTGCCAGTTAGTGTGGCCGATCTGCTGGTCCAACCCGTGAGTTGGACCAGGCTGCATGGTTAATCAGGAGAGTTTAGTGGCAAATGCGTGGTTCACATCGCGGTGTACTGCTTCATCCGCACGGACTGCGATGATGACGTCGCGCAGGCGTGCGTCAGGGGCAAGCTGCCAGTAGTCGATGGCAATCTGCGGCGCCGCTATATTCTCGGCGGCGCCACTGTCCACTTCCGCCAGATATTCGGTATAGCTGTAGACGGCCTCCTCTTCGAAATATCCGACCACACGATGTGCGGTCTTTGCTGATATCAGATAGAGCAGGAAAAAGGCGTTATAAAACAGCCCCTGCACCAACACAATCAGCCATCGTTCCAGTCGCGAGGGTTGGGCGATATGGATGAATGTCATCAGATGCATACGTTCATTCTCCGCTTCATCTAACAGTATGCGAATCCAGCCATGATCACTCTCCATCCGTCGCAGGGCATGTAAGTGTTGTAGCGCGCCACCTACCATACCGGGCACAGCGGCGACTGTTTCCAGTACCACTGCACGATGGCCATAACGCTTGGCAAAAAAAGCGTCCGCGAAGTAACGCAAAAACTTAACAAAGCGATAGGCGATGCGATCCCGAAGATCTTTTGGTGCGTAATACTCTTCGAGTGGCGGAGTGTCTGACATTTTTATGCTCCTGTTGGTTAAACCGATGCGTTTAGTATAAACACCTTGCGCTGCACAGTGGCGGCAGTAAAACAGTGCGAGGCAAAATGTTGGGGCGACAACTATCGGAGAAGATGGAGGCGATGGGCCGCTCCAGTTTAGGCGATGCTGGAAAATCACGAGGGGTTAATGCTGCTCGCTTCTGATTTCGTCAAGCCTCCTCATAACTCGACTTGTGCACCTAGTTCAATCACGCGATTGGTGGGTATTTTGAATAGTGTCATGGCGCTGGCGGCGTTGCGGGCCATGGTGATAAAGAGCTTTTCACGCCACGGCGCCATGCCCGGGATGGTTGTGGAGATGAGTGTCTCACGACTGAAAAAGAACGATGTCTCCAGCATATTGAACTCCTCCCCCGGCAGTCCGCAACGCGCCAGGGTGGCGGGCACATCCGGTATATCTTGGTAGCCAAAATGGAAGAGTATGCGGTGGAAGCCGCAGCCTAGCGGCTCGGTCTCAATACACTCATTGGCGGGCATGTAAGGGAGATCGGCAATAACCACTGTCAGCAATATGATCCGTTCGTGCAGCACCTTGTTGTGGGCCAGATTGTGCAGCAGGGCGTGCGGCACGCCGCTAGAGCTGGCGGTCAGGAACACCGCCGTGCCTGGCACCCGGATTGGTGGATGGCGTTCAATGCTGGTGAGGAAGAGGCCAATATCCATCGATTCGGCATGCAATCGCTGTATCAAAATCTTGCGCCCTTTCTTCCAGGTCGCCAGCAGGATGAAGATGATGGCGGCGATCAGCAGCGGGAACCAGCCACCGTGCATGATCTTGGTGGCGTTGGCGCTGACAAAGGCGATATCGACAACCAAAAACAGCGCCATCACCGCCGCCGCCCAGTGCCAGCGCCACAGACCGTAAACTACAAAAAAGGCGAGCAGGGTGTCGATGGCCATGGTGCCGGTAACGGCGATGCCGTAGGCCGCCGCCAGATTGCTGGAAGAGCCAAATCCCACCACCAGCGCCACCACCCCGAGCAGCAGAAACCAGTTCACAAACGGGACGTAGATCTGTCCTGCTTCACTCTCCGAGGTGTGCAGTATTTGCATGCGCGGAATGTAACCGAGCTGGATCGCCTGCCGGGTAACCGAGAAGGCGCCGGTGATCACCGCCTGCGAGGCGATGACGGTGGCCAGCGTCGCCAGCGCAATCAGTGGGAACAGCAGGCTCTTTTTAGCCGGTTCGGCATGTTGCGACATCAACAAGCTCCCTGATCGTCGCGAGAGTGGCTCGGGCCGTTATTTCATCACCACCCTACTGGGCATCAAGCGCTTCCCAACGTTTATAGGTGACACTGAGTCGCTGCTCCAGCTCATCCAGCTGCTTTTGCACCTCGGCCATTTTGGCGCTGCCCTGTTTATAAAAATCAGGGTCGGCCATGGTCTTGTGCATTGCATCCAGATCCGCCTCCAGCAGCTCAATCTTTTTGGGCAGTTCGTCGAGTTCACGCTGCTCCTTGTAGCTCAGTTTGGCGGCGGCCTTGGGATTCTCTTTGATCGGGGCAGGTGCAGCCTTGGGTTTATCGCCCTTGTCGGCAACCGGCTGGACGCGTTGCCGCAGCCAGTCGTCATAACCACCCACATACTCGTTCACCACACCATCGCCCTCAAAGACCAGCGAGCTCATGACAACGTTGTTGATAAAGGCACGGTCATGGCTCACCAGCAGCAGCGTGCCGCTGTAGTCGATTAGCAGCTCTTCGAGCAGCTCCAGCGTCTCCACATCCAAGTCGTTGGTCGGCTCATCCATCACCAGCACGTTGGCCGGTTTGGTGAAGAGCTTGGCCAGCAGCAGGCGGTTACGTTCACCGCCGGAGAGTGCCTTCACCGGCGTACGCGCCCGCTGCGGCGAAAAGAGAAACTCCTGCATGTAGCTGATGACGTGGCGCGGTTTGCCGTTGACGGTGATCTCGTTACTGCCACCACTAATGTTATCGATAACGCTCTTTTCAGGATCGAGCTGGGCGCGATGCTGATCGAAGTAGGCAACCTCCATCTTGGTGCCCTTTTTCACCGTGCCCTGCTGCGGTTCGAGTAACCCCAACAGAATCTTCAGCAGGGTTGATTTGCCCGCGCCGTTGGGGCCGATGATGCCGATCTTGTCACCGCGCATGATGGTGGTGGTGAGATTTTTCAGGATCACCTTGTCGCCAAAACTCTGGCTGACGTTATCAATCTCAACCACAATCTTGCCGGAGCTGGCCGCCTCCTGGGTCTGAATCTTGGCCGTGCCCATGCGTTCACGGCGTTCGCTGCGTTCAACTCGCAACGCCTTCAGATCACGTACACGCCCCTCGTTACGGGTGCGGCGCGCCTTAATGCCCTGACGAATCCACACCTCCTCCTGCGCCAGCTTTTTATCGAAGAGGGCATTGGCGGTCTCCTCGGCATCAAGCTGCTCCTGTTTGCGGACCAGATAGAGCTCGTAGTTGCCGGGCCAGCTGGTGAGCTTGCCACGATCAAGATCGATAATGCGGGTTGCCAGGTGCTGCAACAACATCCGGTCATGGGTTACAAACAGTAGCGCCGCACGGTAGTTGAGCAGAAACTCCTCCATCCACTTGATCGACTCGATATCGAGATGGTTGGTCGGCTCATCCAGCAGCAGCAGATCCGGGTCCAGCACCAGCGCCTGGGCCAGCAGCACCCGGCGCTTCATGCCGCCGGAGAGTTCGCTGAACTCCGCATCTTCCGGCAGCTCCAGCCGCGAGATCACGGTATCAACCCGCTGGCTCGCCTCCCAACCGTTCACCGCCTCAAGTTTGTGCTGCACCCGCTCCAGCTCCGCCATCGCCTCATCGCTGAAGTCAGTCGCCAACCGCTGCGTGGCGTGGTGGTAGTCGCGCAGCAACTGCCCCTGCTCACCCAGACCATCGGCCACCACGTCATAGACCGAGCCAGTCATATCGCTCGGCACCTCCTGGTTCAGGCGTGTCACCCGCAGTCCCTGCTGCTTCTCAATAGCACCGCCCTCAGGGATGATCTCCCCCGCCAACACCTTCATCAGCGTCGACTTGCCCGCGCCATTACGCCCGACCAGGCAGACACGTTCGCCAGGATCAATCGACAGGTTAAGACCATCCAGCTGCGGCGGACCACCAAAGCTGACCACAACATCGCGCAGGGTAATTAAGGGCATAGGGACTCCAAGGATTTAGGCGCGTATGGTACTGCCAGCGGCGGGCAGATGCCAGCTATGTGACATGGATAGGACCATAATGGGGCGCGCTGCTAAGGCATGGCAAGAGAACTACCTATGGTACCCACACGCGACGCCCTGCTCGAAGCCGCATGCATACTGTTCTATCAACGCGGCCTCCATGCCACCAGCGTGGAGGCCATTCTTGAAAAGGCCGGCGTAGCACGGCAGAGCCTGTACCTGCACTTTCTCTCCAAAGATGGACTGATTGCGGAGTTTCTCAAGGCACGTGATGAGCGCTGGCGCAGCGCGATGCAGCGCCATATCGCGGCGGCGAGTGGGCCACGTGAGAAGCTCCTGGCGATCTTCGACTTTCTTGCAAAATGGTTCTCCGAGGTGGATTTCCAAGGCTGCGCCTTCATTAACACCGCCATGGAATACAGTGATCCTCAACACCCGTTCCATCAGCTTTCCGCCCACCACAAAGCGCTGGTGCAACAAGAGATCCTCAGCCTCTGCCATGAAGCTGATCTGAGTGAGGCCGTGGCCTTGGCAGGGCATATCGCGTTGCTCATAGAGGGCGCAATTGTCACCGAGCAGATCACCCCGGGCGGCCAAGCCGCACGCCAGGCTCAACAGATCGCAGAGATATTAATCAACCGATCGAAGAGGGAGTCCCATGCGCACGTTTATTGAAAAATTTCGCGGCGATCAGGCCGCGCTGCCGGCAAAAACGTTTTCCTTGCCTGGCTCGGCGGCTTCATTGCCATTGCCGTCATTGCAGGTCTGTTCGAAGGTACAACCCTGCCGCTGGTGCTGGGTTCGTTTGGCGCGAGCTGTGTACTACTCTTCGGGTATCCAGACGTACCATTCTCACAACCGCGCAACGTAGTATTTGGCCACCTGATCAGCTCACTCTCCGGCCTGGTATTTCTTACACTTTTAGGTCCGCACTGGTGGAGCGTGGCGCTGGCCGTGGGCACCGCTATCGCACTAATGATGATGACCCGCACCGTGCACCCACCCGCCGGCTCCAACCCGGTCATCATCTACCTGCTGCAACCGGGCTGGGGATTCCTGTTTTCGCCGACACTGCTGGGGGCGATGTTACTGGTGCTGGTCGCGCTGATTTACAACAATATGACGCGCAAGGCACGATACCCAAAGTATTGGTGAAGATAGACAGTAAGGGTGGACAAAACAAAGCGAAATCAGGGAGAAGAATCCCCCGAACACACTCAACTCTACGCCCAAGGCACTTTGTCAATTATGGAATAAAAGCCATTTTTAACCCATGAACCTGCACTTATCCACACAGATCTTTTCGGGCAACAAAAAAACCAGCCCGTCTGCCTACGACCGATGCGCCTGATTGTGATAACGGCTGCTGCCCATCTCTTGCAGACGGCTGATGGTGCGCTGAAAGGCAAACTGGTGACGACGGCCGTGGTAGAGCTGGCCGGGCGGCACGGCGGCGCTGATGATGAGGTTGACGTTGTGGTCATAGAGCGCGTCGATGAGATGAATGAAGCGTTGCGCGGCATCGTCCACCGTCTCGCTCATGGCGGGAATGTCACTGATCAGGAGCGTGTGGTAGAGACGGCTGATCTCCAGATAGTCGGTGGCCGAGCGTGCCGTTTCGCACAGCTCTTTAAACGAAAACCAGACCACATCCTGGCTCGTGGCGCGGGTGGCGATAATGCGGTTGTTGATGTTAATGCCACCCTCTCTGGGATCAACCCCCGGCGCCAGCGCGATAAAATAGTCCCGCAATGCGGCATCGCTGCCGTCGCCATCACTGAGGTGGTAGAGCCCGGCCTTTTCCAGCAGCAGGGTGCGGTAGTCGGTACCGTTGTCGAGGTGAAACGATTCGGTGTGGTATTTGAGCTGTTCGATGGCGGGCAGAAAACGTTCCCGTTGCAGGCCGTTTTTATAGAGCAGATCGGCGGGGATGTTGGAGGTGGTGACAAGGGTAACGCCGTTGTCGAACAGTCCCTCGAGTAGTCGCCCCAGCAACATGGCGTCGCCGATGTCGTGGACATGCAGCTCATCCAGACAGAGCACCCGCATCTCCTGCGCTAGTGACTTGGCCACAATCAACAACGGGTCGGGGCTCTTTGGCAGCGCCTGCAGATCGGCATGGATGCGCTGCATAAAGCGGTGAAAGTGCATGCGCTGCTTCTTCTGAATCGGCAGCGCGTTGAAGAATAGATCCATCAGATAGGTCTTGCCGCGCCCCACGCCGCCCCACAGATAGAGACCACGAATCGGCTCGGCCTTGCGTTTAAGCAGCTTGCCAAACAGCCCCGGTTTGGGCGGCTCGGCACAGAGCGCCTGATAGAGCCGCTGCAGGTGGACAAGCGCCTGTTGTTGCGCTGCATCCGGTATGAAACCAGGTTTGTCGAAGATCGTGCTGCTGGCTGGGATTGTTGGCATGAAGGGGCGCGGTTGCTGACTCTATGACTGCTATCGGCAGCGGGGCTGAAAAAAGTGAAGCTGTTGCTATGGTGCCCAACTTGGCGGCCGGAGTCGAGACCAGAAAAAAAGACGATACCCGAAACTGGGGAGGGTATCGTCAAAGGGGGGGTAATTACTTATCCTTCAGCCGTTGGATGCCTAGGGCCTTAAGAAGATACTTTTCGAACAGCGGTTCGGATGACCCCTGCTTCATCTTGTGCATGAAATATTTTTCAAAGGCGACCTTGGCCACATGCACCCATTTGCCCTTCTTCATCCAGTTGACGTTGCGCGGCGGGATCTGCGGCAGGGCGACAAAGGCGGCGCCCGTATCACCCATGTCGGCCAGACAGATGGCGTTCCAGGTCCCCTTATGGCTCGGTGCCTGACCGGCCAGCTCCTCCACGATGTTGTGCACGATGGCGGTCATCATCGACTCAATCATGTAACCCGTTTTGGGAGTGCCGGTGGGCACCGATGTCACCTCGACCGGCGGGATGGCGATGCAAACGCCGGCAGAGTAGATGTTTTTATATTTCGGGCTGCGCTGGTACTCATCAACAATGACAAAACCGCGTGGATTGCACAGCCCCTCGACGGCGGCCACCGCATCCACCCCCTTAAACGCCGGCAGCATCATCGAATATTTAAACGCCAGTTCGTGCTGTTTGATCACCTCGCCAGCCTCGTTATGTTCGGCAACAAACATCTTGCCGGCCTCGACCTTGGTGACCTTGGCGTTGGTGATCCATTTGATGTGGCGGTTGCGCATCTCCGACTCCATCATGCCCTTGGAGTCACCCACGCCACCCAACCCGAGGTGACCGATATAGGGTCCCGAGGTGATGTAGGTCATAGGCACCTTGTCGCGGATTTTACGGCGGCGCAGGTCGGTATCCAGAATCAAGGCAAATTCATAGGCCGGGCCGAAGCAGCTGGCGCCCTGCACCGCACCCACAATAATGTGGCCAGGATCTTTAACAAATTGCTGATACTCCGTCCAGGAGGTTTCGGCATGATCAACACTACAGACAGAGTGAGTATGGCCGCCTACCGGCCCCAGCCCTTCAATCTCATCAAATGCCAGCTTGGGTCCGGTGGTGATGAGCAGGTAATCGTAATCAACCGCCTCGCCACTCGCCAGTTCCAGACGATTGCTGGCCGCATCAATCCTGGTAACGGCGCTGGCGATAAAGTTGATGCCCTTCTTTTCCAGGTAGGGGCGGATCGGAAGGGTGATCTGCTCACGGTCGCGCCAACCGACCGCCACCCAGGGGTTGGACGGGACAAACTGAAAATACTCCACGGCATTGATGACCGTGACCTTATGCTCCGTCCCCAGAACCTCGCGCAATTCGTAAGCCCCTGGCATGCCGCCAGTCCCCGCCCCCATGATGACAATATGTGCCATAAGCAATCCCTCGCTTTATATTTCAGATGGAGGATCCCATCACCATCTAATTATTATTATGCCCACTGCTTTGCACCCGTCTCGAACCCCAAGAGGCAGACGCCAAACCAATACATACCAATAGAACCTTAGTACACAGCAGATGAAATGCCAGCTTTGACAGGAAGAAGGTACTGTTCTCAGTGCAACTTGCAGGGCTACAGCAGGAGGAGCTACTTACGCATAAAGAGCCAGAAGAGCAGACTCAAAACGAGACTGATAATGATGGAGGTGGTAAGGGGAAAGAAGAACGAAAAGCCCTCCCTTTCGATCGCAATATCGCCGGGCAGGCGGCCGAGGCCGAGCTTTTGGATCAAGGGCCAGAGCAGTCCCACCAGCAGCAGGATGAGACCAATAATAATCAGGATTTTTTGCATGGAGAGGACCACCATGTAGATGCAAGGTGGGTGAGACGCATCATTTGCACCATCACCCACCTGTCAGATTCAGGCCAGACTCAGACCAGCTTGCGCACGCCGTTCTGGGTACCCAGCAGCAACACATCGGCCGGGCGAATCGCAAACAGGCCGTTGGTCACAACCCCAACAATGTTGTTGAGCTTGGTCTCCAGCTCCACCGCATTCATGATCGACAGGTTATGTACATCGAGGATGATGTTACCGTTGTCCGTCACAAACCCCTCGCGGTAGGCCGGGGTCCCGCCCAACTTCACCAGCTCACGCGCCACATAACTGCGCGCCATCGGGATCACCTCCACCGGCAGCGGGAACGTACCCAACAGATCCACCAGCTTCGACTCATCAGCGATACAGACAAACTTCTCGGCCGCCGCCGCCACAATCTTCTCGCGGGTCAGCGCACCACCGCCACCCTTGATCAGGTGCAGAAACTTGTTTGACTCATCAGCGCCATCCACATACAGCGGGATATTACCCACCGCGTTCAGCTCCATCACCGGAATGCCGTGGCCACGCAGCCGGGCGGCAGAGGCCTCGGAGCTGGCGACGGTACCGTCGATCTTGCCCTTCATCTTCGCCAGGCCATCGATAAAAAAGTTGGCGGTAGAGCCAGTGCCAATACCGACAATCATGCCGGACTCAACATATTCCAGGGCCGCATCGGCCACCTGCTTTTTCATTTCGTCTTGTGTTAAGGCCATGCTGCTACCCTCATCTGCTGGTTAATAATTGCGGCCAATCATACCGGCTGGGGTGAGATAAGTCATGCTGCTGCCAAACCTCACACCCACATACTATATATATGCAGCTCACGCCGCCGCCTGTTGCCAAAGCGATGCCGCTGTGGTCGAATGCGCACCACTGCCACCACCACTAATACTCAAGTGTGAAACTGATGTCCCGCCGCCGTCGCGCCCCCACCAAAACCAAAAAACCCAGCCTGCTGTGGCGCCTCGTAAAGCGCAGCGTGCAGCTCTTGTTACTGAT
>CAMTXZ010000118.1:0-23191 GCA_947085765.1 uncultured Chromatiaceae bacterium
GGCTGCTCGCTGCCGATATGTGTCACCTCCAGATTGCGACACTCAACCCCCTGGGCCTTAAAGTATTGTGGCCGCACTTCCAGCCCCATCGCCTGCCACTGGTCGGTAATGTAATCGGCGGCGCGCAGCAGTGCGCGGGGTTGGCTGATGTTGCGCTCACCAATATTTCCCGCCAGCATCGTCACATGCTTTTTGATATAGCCTGTTTTTACAATTTGTTCGATCACTCTGTCGTTCCTCAACGCGCTTGTCTGTTGCTACGGTGATTATCGTCTGCTAACCGGATTTTCAATAGTCGCGATTCGCAAGGCCTTATATCAGGTGCCGATAAATCCGGGCTGCGAGCCGGCCATTCTTAGGCAGGATGTACGGAGTGGCAGCGATGTCGATGCCCAATCCAGCGGATATATTCAGGATCTGTCCTGCTTTTTGGTTCTGCGCATTATAGATGCGGTGTGAAACTTGATATGGCTTATTGCAATAATCGGTTGAAACAGCCGCCTATAGGCCGCTGCCGGCCATTTTCTGTTGTGAAGTATCGATTGCGGCGTTGTGCCAGGCTAATGGCTCGATCAGGCCTGATATAATGCCCGACCTTTTGCCCTCCAGATAGATACTGCTACTGTGCAAGACTCACTGAGAAAATGGAATACCGAGATTGATCTGTGCATGCAGGTTGACCGTCATCGTCTGCGCCAACGGTTGCAACGGCTGCGTGATAACGGCACACCAGAGCAGATTGAGGCTGTAAGTGTCGATATTGCCGCCTCGGCCCAGCGTTTAGCGCTACGTCGCGCCAATCTGCCGCTACCCACCTATCCCGAAGAGTTACCGGTCAGCGAGCGGCGCGCCGAGATCGCTGAGGTGATCCGTAAACATCAGGTGGTGATTGTGGCGGGTGAGACCGGTTCCGGTAAAACCACGCAGCTGCCCAAGATCTGTTTAGAGGTGGGTCGTGGCATCAGCGGTATGATCGGCCACACCCAGCCACGGCGTATTGCTGCGCGTAGTGTTGCAACCCGTATCGCCTCTGAATTACAGAGCGAAATGGGGCGTCATGTTGGTTATAAGGTGCGCTTCAGCGACCATACCCGACCTGAGAGTTACATCAAACTGATGACCGATGGCATCCTGCTGGCGGAGAGTCAGGGTGACCGCTTTTTGAATCAGTACGACACGCTCATCATCGACGAGGCCCATGAACGTAGTCTTAATATCGATTTCCTGCTTGGCTATCTCAAACAGCTGCTGCCGAAACGCCCCGATCTAAAAATCATTATCACCTCGGCGACCATCGATACCGAACGTTTTTCACAACACTTTAATGGTGCGCCTATCATCGCGGTGACAGGGCGCACCTATCCGGTGGAGATGCGTTACCGGCCGTTACGTACCGATGATGAGGATGAGCAGGATCGTGACATGCAGCAGGGCATTCTCGATGCGATTGATGAGCTGGCGAAACATGGTCAAGGCGATGTGCTGATATTTCTGCCTGGCGAACGTGAGATTCGCGAGACAGCTGAAAGCCTGCGTAAACATCACCCGCCCCATACCGAGATCCTGCCGCTCTTTGCCCGTTTGAGTGCGGCCGATCAGAACAGAATTTTTCAGCCACACAAAGGGCGGCGTATCGTGCTTGCGACCAACGTCGCTGAGACATCGCTGACGGTGCCCGGCATCCGTTATGTTATCGATCCTGGTATGGCGCGCATCAGTCGTTATAGCCATCGCACCAAGGTGCAGCGCCTGCCGATTGAAAAGATATCGCAGGCCTCCGCCAATCAGCGTGCGGGGCGTTGTGGTCGTGTTGGACCCGGCGTCTGTATCCGTTTGTATGACGAAACTGATTTCAGCAGTCGTCCTGAGTTTACTGACCCCGAAATAAAACGCAGCAATCTCGCCTCGGTCATTTTGCAGATGAAGTCGCTGCATCTCGGTGATATCGAACAGTTCCCCTTTGTCGAAGCGCCTGAAAATATCATGATCACCGACGGTTACAAGCTGCTCGAAGAGCTGGGCGCGGTGAACTCACGTCGTGATCTCTCCGAAATCGGCCGTCAACTTGCAAAGCTACCACTTGATCCACGTATTGCACGCATGGTGTTGGCGGCGAAGGATGAGGGTGCGCTCAGCGAGGTGATGGTCATCGCCAGCGCCCTGAGTGTGCAGGAGCCGCGTGAACGTCCACATGACAAACAGCAGCACGCCGACGAAAAACATAAACTCTTCGCCGATGAACGTTCCGACTTTCTCGCTTACACCAACCTCTGGCGTATCTATCACGAACAGGCGCACCACCTCACCAACAACAAACTGCGACAGTGGTGTCGTGAACACTTCATCTCCTATCTGCGTATGCGTGAGTGGCACGATGTACATGTGCAGCTCAACGGTGTGGTTAAAGAGATGGGGTGGCGTAGCAGTGACAAACCGGCGGAGTACGAGCAGATTCATCGTGCGCTGCTGACCGGGCTGCTCGGTAACGTCGCCACCAAGGGTGAGGCGCAGGAGTACAACGGTGCGCGCGGCATTAAACTTAATATATTCCCCGGCTCTATCCTGGCTAAAAAGCGGCCCCGCTGGTTGATCGCTGCTGAGTTGGTGGAGACTCAACGTATGTACGCGCGCACCGCTGCGAGCATTGAGCCGGAGTGGATCGAGCGTGTCGCCGGTGATCTCTGTCGCCGCAGTTATTTTGACCCACACTGGGAGAAACGCGCCGCCGCTGTGGTTGCCTATGAGCGGTTGACGCTCTACGGTCTGGTGATCAACCCCAAACGCAAGGTGCAGTACGGCAGGATCAACCCGGTTGAATCGCGTGAACTCTTCATTCGTGGTGCACTGGTCGAGGGTGAGTTCAATACTTACGCCCCCTTCTTTAAACATAACTCTGATCTGATTGCTGAGATTGAAGAGATGGAGGCAAAGTCACGCCGTCGCGATCTGCTGGTGGACGAACATGTGCTCTTCGCTTTTTATGATGAGACTGTCCCCGCTGATATCTCAGATGGACGCAGCTTTGAGAGCTGGCGTAAACAGGCGGAGCAGAAGCAGCCTAAGCTGCTCTACCTGACCCATGAGTATCTGATGCAACACAACGCCAGTGATGTCACCGCTGCGCAGTTTCCGGACATGCTCACCGTTGATGGCATGGTGCTCGATCTCACATACCACTTCGAACCAGGCAGTGAGGATGATGGCGTAACGGTTGCCATGCCTCTTCCGGCACTCAATTTATTTAAACCACAACGTTTTGAGTGGCTGGTGCCTGGGCTGTTGCACGAAAAAATATGTCAGCTGCTTAAGTCACTACCCAAACAGCTGCGGCGTAACTTTGTGCCCGTGCCGAATTTTGCTGATGCCTGTTTGCAGGCGATGGCAATTAGTGATGAATCACTGCTGGAAGCGTTGCAAAAACAGCTGCTCAGAATGACCGGCGTTAAAGTAACCAGCGCCGACTGGGATCTAACCAAGTTGACACCTCATATGTTTATGAACTTTGCGGTGGTAGATGAGCAGGGCAATGTGCTCTCCACGGGGCGTGATCTGTTGCAGTTGCAAGGCAGGCTAAAAGAGCAGGCGCAGCAGAGTTTCGCAGCTGTGCCATCCTGGGACGGTGAGCGTCAGGGAGTCATTGCATGGGATTTTGGTGAGCTGCCTGAACATGTCGAATTTGTCCGCAATGGCATACAGTTGCGTGGATATCCGGTACTTGTCGATCACATTGAATCGATTGCCATTCAATTGTGCGATACAGCGGCGGAGGCGACACGTCTCAGCCGCATCGCCCTGCGTCGTCTGATTGGTTTTGCCGCTGCCGACAAGATTAAATATCTGCACAAGCAGCTGCCCAACTTCAAACAGATGGCGCTCTACTACACTGCCATCGGCAAGGCAGAAGAGTTGCAACAGGATCTTATCGACACCATTATCGACCAGGCGTTTCTTGGCAATGACGCGGCGGGCGATATATCACTGCCACGCACGCAGCAGCAGTTTGAGCAGTGCCTGAGTAACGGCAGAAAAAATATCCTGCTGGTCGCCAGCGAACTCTGCGCGATGGTGGAAGAGACGCTGGCGCAACATCATCAGCTTGGCAAGCAGCTCAGGGGCAAACTTCCTCCCGTCTGGTTGCATGCGGTAGCTGATATCAACGAACAGCTCAAACAGCTTATCTATAATCGCTTTATTAACCGCACGCCGATTGAGTGGCTGAAGGAGTATCCACGCTACTTCAAGGCGATCAATCTGCGACTGGAAAAACTCGCAGGTGGCGAAGCCAGAGATCGTGTCAACATGCTGGAGATCAAACCATTGTGGCAGGACTATCTTGATCGCAAGCAGAGGCACGAACAGCAGGGCATTGTTGATGTAGAACTCGAAAACTACCGCTGGATGGTTGAAGAGCTGCGAGTCTCTCTCTTTGCGCAGGAGTTGAAGACCAAAATGCCAGTCTCGGCCAAGCGGGTAAAGAAACAGATGGAATCGGTGCGGTAGGGTGTGTAAGACGCACCGCACCTTTGTTTTGTCTCAAACTTAACAGATAAATAATCAGGAGTTGTTGTCATGACCGAACCGGTACGTCTATCAAAACGATTGATTGAATTGATCCACTGTTCCCGCAATGAGGCTGATCAATATATCCAAGGTGGCTGGGTATTGGTCGATGGTGTGGTGGTGGATGCGCCGCAATTCAGAGTGCAGGAGCAGACGGTTGAACTTCATCCGGATGCAGTCCTGGCACCGATTGAGCCGATGACAATCCTGTTACATCTGCCCACCGGTTTTGACGTGAATGATCCCGCCGCGCCGCTAAAATTGATTGTTGCCGAGAACCGTTCTGAAAATGATAGCTCGGGCTTTCGTCTGCTTAATCGTCACTTCGCCCGGCTAGTGCCAACCATGCCGCTTGAGGCGGGGGGTGCTGGATTGCTGGCCTTTACTCAGGATCATCGTGTGGTCAAACGCCTGGTGGAGGATGCCGCTAAAAATGAGCAGGAGTATCACGTCGAGGTCACGGGTGAGATAGTGGAGAACGGTCTTGATAAACTTAATCGCAATATGAAACAGAATGGTTGGCCCCTGCCGGTCGCCAAGGTCAGCTGGCAGAATGAACATTGCCTGCGGTTTGCACTGAAAAATGTTCGTATTGGCCAGTTTGATTTTATGTGTCAGAGCGTTGGACTAACTGTTGTGGCGATGAAACGTATCCGTATCGGTCGAGTCCCCATGTCATTGCCACCAGGGCAGTGGCGTTATCTGCCACACGGAATTTTGTTCTGATGGATGATCAAAATAGTGAGTGCCACAGGCTGGTAAAACATTACACCAGTCAGATAGACAAGTTGGCAATCGCAGAGCTGCCGCCCTACGAAGGTCATGGGCGCGAGGTGGTTCTGGTAGATGATCATAATATCCATCTTGCAGTACACGATCTGCTGCAACAACGTTATCTTGGGTTTGATACTGAATCAAAACCGACTTTTCGTAAAGGCGAGGTGAGCAGTGGCATTGCAATTGCGCAGATTTGTTCGGTCAGTAAGTGTTATCTGTTTTTGTTGAACAATATTGCCGACACGTCGTTACTGGATGAGATTGTTGGTAGTCAAAAAATCATTAAAATTGGTGTTGGTCTTAAAGATGATCTGAGTAAATTACGTGGCAAGCATAAATTACACCCCGTCTCTTTTGTTGATCTAGGTGTGATCTTTCGTGGCTTTGGCAGAAAAAATAGTCTTGGATCAAAGCAACTGGTGGCGCTGGTATTAAATAAAAAGCTACGGAAAAGTAAAAGTGTCACCACCTCCAATTGGGCCGCAGCTACACTTTCATCTATGCAGATTGAATATGCCAGTGATGATGCTTTTTCCAGCGTTGATGCATATCTAAAGCTGCGGGAGGTTTTTTCCCCCTGCGCAGAGCAGCTCGATAAGAGTATTGTAAAATTACTGGATTTATAAGTGATGAGTCTGTGTGGGCACATGAGAGGTCCCCACACATGCCTGACTATTATCTAAAACTTGATGTAAGCATAACCTTGCATCTGTAGGTCGATGATGCGGGGATAGGCGCCGATGACTATTTTTACGGCTGGAAGCACATCTTCTGAATTCCAGCCTTGTGACTTCATCGTCTGGTTGCACAGCTCAATACTCACCCCCATCTCTACCAGCTCGCGGATAATGGCTTTGTTGGGGTTTCCCGCTGTTGTTTTTGTATGGGTGTTATAGGCGTCGTCCGTCAACATCCAGTAACCTGCGTCACCATGAAATACTGCGTTTATGTTGCGCTCTTGTCGTGGAATGGCGGATTCATCATACAGTCCAGAAAGATTCTTTAAGTAGACAAATGCCTTGCCAACCCCTTTTTTCCACTCGTCACTGCTGATCTGGTAAACGACACGAATATCTTTTCGTATTTCTATCGGGATGATCTCTGAGTGCTGTTGCCCATTTTTTATCTCTGCGCTGTGTGCAATGGGTGTCAAAAATGCAGCTGTGCTCAATACTGCAAAAAGGGTGATAAATCGTCGATTCAGCATAAGGGAGGTTCCTTTAAATATTAAAAATAAGAGATACAATTCTTATCTTGGCGATAATGACGCTATTTTTTCACTGCGTTACTACTGACCTGTTTTATTGAGAAACGTTCTGATTAATTTGTTTTTTATGCGGGATTCTTGGCCCGGAATGAGCTGGGTGATGATAGAAACATACAGTACCGCAATGCTTTTGCCTGGCTAATTCGGCATTATTTGTGCGCTTGATTAGGTTTGTTTTTTGGTGTTTACTCCGGGCGTCACGGATTGATTAGGTATAGGTGACTTTGGGTTATGAATAAAACAAAGAGGAGGGAGTTATGACACGTTCACTATTTAGAATGGGGATGTTGGTGTCGATGCTGGTTGCTACACCGCTGGCTCAGGCGTCGATCATCAAATATGCTGTAGACCTGCAAGGGCCTGCATCGCCTGGCATGGGTTCTGCCCTTATCACGATTGATGATGTGCTCAACACCATGGAACTGGATGTTATGTTTTCAGGGTTGGTAGGGACTACAACTGCGGCACATATCCACTGCTGTACGGCGCTACCTTTTACCGGCAATGCGGGTGTGGCGACGATGTTGCCGACTTTTGCCGGGTTTCCAGCCGGGGTTAATGCAGGAACCTACATGCAGACTTTTGACATGACAGATGCTGCTTCATTTAATGCCGCTTTTATTACCGCTAATGGCGGCACGGTCGCCGCAGCGAGCACAGCACTGTTTAATGGCATGATGCTTGGCGAGGCTTATCTTAATATTCATACAAGCAGTGCGCCTGGTGGAGAGATTCGTGGTGTGCTTACCCAGGTCCCTGAACCAGCAACGCTTGCTCTTTTTGGTATCGGTATGGTCGGTATGTTATCCCAGCGGCGTAGAAAGCTCGCCTAGAATATCTTTATCATATTGAGTAACCGGCCAATGAGCCGGTTTTTTTTACGCTGAGATATCTGTTGGATCGACGTTACTCTGTTGACTGTTTTTAATTTTTTTCTGCCCCTGGGTTTGTTAGACCAGTACTTGCCGCGTCTCTTTGTTGAAGCGGTAAATTTGTTCTTCAGTTTTTGTGTCGATCATCTGTGTGGGGCGGCAGCCGTTGGGGCAGGCGAGTTTTGGCGTGGTGCCAAACAGGCGGCAGATTAAAGGGCGATCGTGGTAGACCGTGCGGCCGTTGCTGCCAAGGTGCGGGCAGCTTAACTCTGCGAGTGCTTTATCATGTTCTGCTTCGCTTTTAACCGGCAGTTGTGGCATCTCTTCACTGGAGGTGGTGACGGGGCCGCAACAGTCGTGACAGCCGGGTTTGCATTCAAAACTGGGAATGTTGGCCCTTAGATACTTGATGGTTTGATGGTTTTTTGTCATCCGACGCTCTTTGCTGTTCCAGGTAGAGAGACTGCTGGGCCTGCTGCATCAGCCCAGCCTTTATTTCTACTCCCCTTCGCGTGCCTCCTGTTCTCGCTGGCGTCGGTACACCTCCTCCTCTTCTGCGGCATCGATCACCTGCAGTATGTCGTCAACGTCGGCGGCGATGGTGCTTTCTGCAAACTCGCCGGTGAGTTTGATCTCAGGGTCGAGGGTGCCGCTTTCATAGTGGTCCCAGATCTCCTTTGCGTAGGCGGTGGTGAGCAGCTCGGGGGCAAAATGGCCAAAGTAGTTGCGCATGTTGTTGACGTCACGCGCGAGCATCATCTGGGCACTGTTGTTACCGGCGGCGTTGACGGCCTGTGGTAGATCGATGATGACGGGGCCAGTGGGATCGATCAGGACGTTGAACTCGGAAAGATCGCCATGTACCAGTCCGGCGCAGAGCATACGTACGATCTCGGTGATGAGTCGGCCATGGTATTCGAGTGCCTGTTCGTGGCTAAAGCTCACTTCACTGAGGCGCGGTGCGGCGTGGCCTTCGCCGTCGGTGATCAGCTCCATTAGCAGTACGCCGTCGATAAAACTGTAGGGTTGCGGCACCCGCACGCCTGCGTCAGCGAGGCGATAGAGGGCGTCGACCTCGGCGCTGAGCCACGCCTCTTCGCTCTCTTTCTGACCGTAGCTGGTGCGTTTTTGCATGGCGCGGGAGCGGCGGCTGTTGCGTACGGTTCTGCCCTCCTGGTACTGCACGGCCTGTTTGAAGCTGCGTTTGTTGGCCTCTTTGTAGACTTTGGCGCAGCGTATTGTCTCGCCACACCGTACTGTGTAGACCTGTGCCTCTTTGCCGCTTTTCAGTTGGCAGATGATTTCGTCAATTAATCCATCTTCTAAGAGCGGTTGTAACCTTTTTGGAATTTTCATTTGGCCCTTTAGCGGTTGGTTGTCTGTTTGGTGGCGTGGCAGATAACGTTATATCTACCGCTGTTGCCTGATAAATTCGGCGGCAATGATGGCGAAGGCGACGGAGACGTTAAGGCTCTCGACCTGGCCGCTGCCGGGGATCTTTATATTAACATCGGCGAGCTTGTAGAGTGGTTGCGATACACCAGTCTGTTCTGCGCCCATTACCAGCAGTGTCCGTTTGGGGAGTGGTTGATTATATACGGGTGAGCCGTCGGCGGCGGTGGTGAGCACAGCAAAGCCGAGTTTTTTGAGTTCGTTGATGGCTCGGATACGGTCATTCACGGCTATCAGTTTGACATGTTCGGCGCCGCCCTCGGCAACGCGACAGGCGGAGGGGGAGAGTCTGGGCATCTGGCCCGTCTCGCCGAGCAGGTATTCGATGCCGAAGTGGGCACAGGTGCGGACGATCGCGCCCAGGTTGTGGGGATTTTCGACGCCGTCGAGATAGCCGATCAGCAGCGCATCACTCTGTTGGCTGAGTCTCTGTTTGAGCTGTATGAAACTCAAACTCTCTGGTTCCAGTGCCAGCAGGCAGAGCCCCTGGTGGTGGATCGACTCAGTGAGCCGCTCCAGATCGGCATCGCTGACGATGTGGTAGGCACGGTGCGTGGCTGCGGCCCACTTGAGTAAGGCGCTGTAGGATTTAAGCCGCTCCTGCGTCACGTAGATGCGGATGATGTCGTCGGGACGTTTCTGCCACAACGCCAGACAGGCGGCGACGCCATAGTACTTCAGCTCTTTGCGACTGTTGCCATAGGCCGGCGCGGCTGGGCGTTTGCCGACTGCATGGGTGGATCTCTTGTTGGTCACAGCGTAAAACCTGAAAATGGTGTGTGCATAGGATACACCAGGAGCTTGTCACGCCTGTGGATTCATAATCGGTGCTGGATCCTTTAAGGTTAAATCGGTTTGGTATTACAGGGGGCACTGTTTTGTTGCCGATTTTGTTGCGGCTATTATTGTTATGGTTTACATGTTTGCTTGTGAAAACAGTGAGCTATTGCCCGTTTCAATTAAATTCTTACTCCGTTTGTGTCGCTACCTTATTAAGGCGGATAGTTTTTTGATTCTGCTGAGTGCGGTTAAGCAGTGCGCCTGGATGCGTGGCTGGTTACAAAATTGAGTGGTTTCTGGTCCTGAAAATGTCAGTAATGGCTGAATGTGGAGCAAAAGTAGTGTTCAGATGGCTAAGGGTGATTGTGTGCAGCGGCTGCCTGATTTGGGTTGGTGAGGCCCAGTCTACAGAGTTGCGTGCGCAATCAAACGTGGCGCTTGCCAACCCTCCCGCGGCGGTGGCGGCGCGTGACATGAATTGGGACTTTATCCCGGACCTGGTGGTGGCTAATACAGCCGCCAATACCATTACAGTTATCTCCCTCAATGGTTTTGGTTCCATGGACTCAACGTTTGATTATGTGGTGGGCAGTGGCCCTGTGGCGCTGGCGCTGGCCGACTATTCGGGCGATGGGTATATCGATATTGCGGTAGCCAACCAGACCGCTGGTACTATTTCTGTATTGAATAATAAGGCGGTGTCTGGGGCTGAATTTAACCCGGCGACCAGTTATGCAGCGGGTAATACACCTGTGGCAATGGTGGCGGGTCTCTTTAATAACGATCTTTTTTATGATCTGGTGGTGGTAAACCAGGCGAACAACTCGGTGACGCTATTGCTAAATAGCGGGACTGGCAGCTTTCCCACTATGGTCACTTATGGTGTGGGTGCTTCGCCAGGTGCGGTGGTGGCGGCTGATTTTGATGGTAATGGTTCCCTGGATCTGGCTGTTGCCAATCAAGGTGATAACACTGTTTCGCTGTTATTGAATAATGGCAGCGGCGGGTTTGCCGCAGCGTTAACCTATGCCGTGGGCAGCTCGCCCTCGGCCATTGCGGCGCTTGATATGGATCGCAACGGTACGATGGATCTTGCTATCACTCACTCCACCGCGGCCACGCTCTCATTGCTGAGTAATAATGGCAGCGCTATTTTTGCGTTTGCCGCCTCCTACAGTGTGGGTGTAAATCCGGTAGCCGTTGTGGCGGTTGATATGAATGGTGATGGTTATGCTGATCTGGCGGTTGCCAACGCCGGTTCGGGCACGGTGTCGCTGTTGGAGAATAACCGCAACGGTGCCTTTGCCGTGGGGCAGACGGCGGCGGTAGGGAGTACGCCAGTGTCGATTGTTGCTGCTGATATTGATGTTGATGGCGACAGTGATCTGCTGATTGCTAATGCAGGCTCCAGTAACTTGTCGATTTTGACCAACGATACCGATTTTCGACCGGCGCCGTTTCAGTTCACCGATCAGGTGGATGTTGCGCGGAATGCGGTGGTTGAGTCCAACGTCATAACGCTGACGGGCATGACTGGCTGGGGCCGGATCACGGTCAGCCGGGGTGAGTACGCTGTCTCTACCGATAGCGGCCTGAGCTGGTCACCATGGTCCAGCACCTCGCCGCTGGCTGTGACGGCGGGTGATCAGGTTAAATTGCGCGTTACCGCCTCAGCGCAGGGATATACCCGAGTGGATGTGGATGTGCTGATTGGCGGGGTTCTGGACACCTTTAGTGTCAGGACCTTTGGTGACTCGGTGCCCGATCCTTTTCTGCTTGTGGATCAGACGGGTGTGGCACTCAGCACCATTCTCAGCTCTAACGTCATCACGGTTACCGGTATTGATATTGATGTGGCCATCAGTGTGGTAGGCGGGTCATACAGTTTGAATGGTGGGGCATTCACCTCGGCCCCTGGTTTTATCAGGAATAACGATACAGTGCAGTTGCGTGTCGCCTCGGCGTCGCTCAGGGGTGAGGCGGTGAGTGTGGCGCTTTATATCGGAGGTGTTACTGATACGTTTACGATCACGACAGCCGCCGCGACTAGTTCAAGTGGCGGTGGTGGCGGGGCGCTGAGTCTGGTGCAGCTGCTGCTCTTGTTGCCACTATGGCGACGCCTCCATCGCCCGACGCCCGCCTAGATAACCTCGCGCCAGAGGCGTTCCACTAACGGCTGCTCCTGTTCAACCATCCCATTTTTGATCCACTCGACAATCGCTCGCGCCACGCAAGGGTAGCTACGTGGTTGCGGATTGGGTTTGCTTAACCATTGTTGCAGCTGGTTGTGGTCGAAGTGGTGTATTACATCGGCGAGATCAATCTGATTTTTTGACGCTCTCTGCGAGTGTAAACGTGGTTGTATCGCCACGCTGTTTACAGCTTTATCGTCGGTTACGGCTGTAATTTAAGCCGGATGACGTTTCTGTGATGGGCAGCAAGTAGGAGAGGCGGTCGCCCCGAGAAGGGTAAGGCCTTAGTGCAGACTGCCCGGCACGGCCAGTCCAAAGGGGGCGATCCTGGCGGTGAAGTGTTCGCCCGTCAAACTTTGCATATCATAGTGGCCCTGCATGGCGCCGACCGGCGTTTCAAGCATTACCCCGCTGCTGTATTCATAACTGTCGCCAGGATTGACCTGGGGCTGTTCGCCGATCACCCCTTCACCATGAACCTCATCGACCTTGCCGTTAGCGTCGGTGATATGCCAGTGGCGATGGGTCAATTTGGCCGGGGCGGTGCCGGTGTTGCGAATGGTAATGGTGTAGCCAAAAACATAACGGTTACTTTCCGGCTCAGATTGCTCCGGCAGGTAGTAGGTTTGGGTTTCGACCTGGATCTGTTTGCTGTTGTCTGACATGGAATGAATTATACTTAATCTACAAAAATTCCCATAACACTATTTATAAAGAAGATAGATGTTACTGATTGTCAACAGTCGTGTGCCGTGAGCCACGACCATGGTGAGGAGAGTCTCGATGAGTGTAGTTGTTTACCATAATCCGCGCTGCTCAAAATCGCGTGAGACGCTGCAACTGTTACAGGCACAGGGGGTCGAACCGGAGGTGGTGGAGTACCTGAAGACGCCGCCCAGCAAGGAGCGGCTCAAACAGTTGTTGAAGATGCTGGGGTTGGAGCCGCGTGAGTTGATGCGTCAGCAGGAGCCGGAGTATGAGGCGCTAGGACTCGACGATCCTGCCCTGAGCCGTGAACAGCTGGTGGAGGCGATGGTGACCCATCCCCAGCTGATTGAGCGCCCGATCGTGGTCAAGGGTGGCAAGGCGGCCATCGGTCGACCGCCGCAGCAGGTGCTGGAGATCATTTAAAAGGCGTTGTCGTGCCTCTGGGTGATGGCGATCAGGGTGCTGAGCTGCCCGCCCGGCAAGAAGGGTGTTATGGTGGCGCCCGCAGCAGTGTGGATAGCCGTTCCACGTGATTTCTCCGGGAGTGAGTTGAGACCATGAACACACCAATAACACCACCCTATGAAGCACTTGGGCCAGACCTGATACTTGATGCCATCGAGTCGCAGGGGTGGCGTTGTAATGGCCGTTTTCTGGCGCTCAACAGTTACGAAAACCGGGTCTACCAAATCGGTATTGAAGAGGCCCCGGTGCTGGTTGCCAAGTTCTACCGGCCGCAACGCTGGAGCGACGCCGCGATTTTGGAGGAGCACGCCTTTGCCGCCGAGCTGGTAGAGGAGGAGATCCCCGTCATTGCGCCGTTGGCCAATGAGCAGGGTGAGACGCTGCACCAGTTTAAAGGGTTTCGTTTCGCGCTCTTTCGCAGCGCTGGTGGCCGCCATCCCGAGCTGGACAGGGATGAACATATGGAGTGGTTGGGACGCTACCTCGGACGTATTCATGGGGTGGGCGCCCGTAACAAATTCAAACACCGCCAGCGGCTCGATGTCGACAACATGGCGGTCGCCTCTTACCAGTATCTGCTAGAGCAGGGGTTTATACCCCAGGAGCTGGCGCTTGCCTATCGCACCATCGCTGAGGATGTGGTGAAGTCGGTCAAATACCGTTTTGAGATGGTGGGGCCGCTGCGGGCCTTACGCCTGCACGGCGACTGTCACGCCGGGAATGTGCTCTGGACCGATGCGGGACCGGCGATTGTCGACCTGGATGATTGTCTCACCGGCCCGGCGGTGCAGGATCTCTGGATGCTGCTCTCCGGTGATCGTGACGAGATGGAGCACCAGCTGGCGGTGCTGATGCGCGGTTATGAGCAGTTCTTCGAGTTTGATCCGATCGAGCTGCTGTTGGTCGAGGCGCTACGCGCCATGCGCATGATGCACTACTCCGCCTGGCTGGCGCGCCGCTGGCATGATCCCGCCTTTACCACCGCCTTCCCCTGGTTCAATACCCCGCGTTATTGGGAAGATCAGATCCTGGCGTTGCGGGAACAGCTGGCGGCGCTGGATGAACCGGCCCTGCGGCTGCTGTAGGCTATATTTACTGGCCCCTGCGGACGCAATGCTGTTCACTTAGCCGTTCGTGGTGAGCTTGTCGAACCACCTGCCAGCCATCCAGAGTCCTTCGACAAGCTCAGGACGAACGGGGATTCGTTAAGTGAATAGCATTGCCTGCAGGGACTGCTCTATTTCCAGAAAAGTCCCGCCCGGCATTTTGCCGAGAGAACGGCCACTGTTACAATCTCTCTCAGTCCAACTGCGGTGATCCCCATGACTCAACCAATCCCAACGACCACTGTCAAGGTGGAGCTCTATACCAGTAACTACTGTGGCTATTGTGTACGCGCCAAGGCGCTGCTTGATCGAAAGGCAGTGCCCTATGTGGTGTACAACGTTGACGACCAGCCGGAGCTGGTGCCACTCATGGTAGAGCGTGCCGGCGGTAGCCGCAGTGTGCCGCAGATCTTCATCGCGGATAGCCACATCGGTGGTTCTGATGAACTCTACCAGCTGGAGCGGCGCGGTGTGCTCGACGGTCTGCTTGGACTCGCTGAACCACTACCTTAACGTATCAATAATCTAAAACACTTTGGGATGCGCCTGGACTCCGTCCAGCGCCGTCGCCCGGTTGTCCGCCATTTGGAGAGAGAGCAATGAAGATAGGCACCCCATTATCGGCCAGCGCCACCCGTGTGATGTTGCTGGGCAGCGGCGAGCTGGGCAAAGAGGTGATCATCGCCCTGCAGCGGTTAGGTGTGGAGGTGATTGCGGTGGACCGTTACCCCAACGCCCCCGGCCACCAGGTGGCCCATCGCAGCCATGTGATCGATATGACCGACGGCGCGGCGCTGCGGCGTCTGGTGGAACAGGAGCGGCCGCATCTGATCGTGCCGGAGATCGAGGCAATCGCCACCGACATGCTGGCCGAGATCGAGCGTGACGGTCTGGCCGAGGTGATCCCCACCGCCCGCGCCACCCAGCTCACCATGGACCGCGAAGGGATTCGCCGTCTGGTGGCAGAAGAGCTGGAGCTGCCAACCTCCGCCTACGCCTTTGCCGATAACCTCAATCAATTAAAGATGGCGATTGATGGCGGTGTGGGTTACCCCTGTCTGGTCAAGCCGGTGATGTCCTCCTCCGGCAAGGGGCAGTCCCTTATCGAAGGGCCGGATGAGGTGGCCGCCGCCTGGGAGTGCGCCATGAGTGGCGGGCGGGTGAAGGGTGGCCGGGTGATCGTTGAGGCCTTCATCGACTTTGATTTTGAGATCACCCTGCTGACAGTGCGTGCGCTGAATGAACATGGCGTGGTGCAGACCAGCTTCTGCGACCCCATCGGCCATCTCCAGGTGAAGGGCGACTATGTTGAGAGCTGGCAGCCGCAGGGGATGACGCCGTTGGCGCTGCATAAGTCGCAGCAGATCGCCAAGGCTGTCACCGATAACCTGGGCGGTCGCGGCCTGTTTGGCGTCGAGCTGTTTGTGAAGGGCGATCAGGTCTGGTTCAGCGAGGTCAGCCCGCGTCCTCACGACACCGGCATGGTCACCATGGTCAGTCAGTACCAGAGTGAATTTGCCCTGCACGCACGCGCCATCCTTGGTCTGCCGGTGGATGCACGGCTGCGTTCGGCGGGCGCCAGCGCCGTCATCTATGGCGGTCTAGAACAGGCGGGCATCGCCTTTGAGGGACTGGATCAGGCGCTGCGGGTGCCCGAGAGTGAGGTGCGGCTGTTTGGCAAACCTGAGTCATTCGAGCGTCGCCGCATGGGCGTGGCGCTGGCCTGTGGTGGCTATGCCAGCGAGGCACGTGATCGTGCCAAACGTGCTGCCAGTCTGGTCAAGCCGGTGGCTGAATAACGGGGTCAAAGATTCTGCTGCGCGGCCGATACCCGTTAAGTGAATGGCAAAAGGAGTTGTCATCTGGCCTAGGAGAGATTGATATGCCCATCGAAGCGCGTGAACTTGTAAAAGGTATTGGTAAGCTGGCCTCCTTGCCCGAGGTCTGTATCCGAGTAAATGAGATGGTCGATGATCCGCGCTGCTCAGCGGCAGCGATTGGCAAGGTGATCAGTCGCGATACGGCGCTGACAGCGCAGCTGCTGCGGCTGGCCAACAGCTCGTTTTATAACTTTCCCTCCAACATCAGCACCATCTCGCGGGCGATCACCGTCATCGGTGAGCGCGAACTGCGCTATCTGGTATTGGCGCTCTCGGCGGTACGCACCTTCTCCAGTGTCCCGATTGAATTGATCAACATGGCCACCTTCTGGCGCCACGGCGTCTACTGCGCCGTGCTGGCACGGCTGATTGCCAACCGCTGCCATGTGCTGCATAGCGAACGGCTGTTTGTGGCCGGGCTGCTGCATGATATCGGACAGCTGGTGATCCTTCAGCGGGTGCCGGACCTGGCAAGTGTGGCGCTGCAACGTGCCCAGGATGGTAATGAGGAGCTCTACGAGGCCGAGCGGGAGGTGTTGGGTTGTGACCATGCTGACGTTGGCCGAATCCTGCTGGAACAGTGGAAACTGCCTGCGGTGCTGTGCGAGACGGTAGGCTGCCACCACAATATTGCGGCTGCCGAAGAGGCGCGGCTGGATGCGGCTATCGTGCATCTTGCCAATGTCATCGCCAATCGCGCCGAGCTTCCTGCCGACTACGAAGGACCACTGCCTCAGGTCGACCCTCTGGCGTGGGAGCTGACGGCGTTGGATGAGTCGATGCTGGAGACAATTGCCGATGAGGCGGCGCCGATGTTTGCCGAATCATGGGCGATGATTCAGCCGCTGGTGCGTCACGCCAAATGAGTGGCTGATACTGCGGGGCGGTAGACAAAAAAGGGCTGGGTTTACTCCCAGCCCTTTTTTATTGCCTGGCCTTTGGGGCGCTAGGCCTCAATATTCTCAAACAGGATGGAGGAGAGGTAGCGTTCGCCGGAGTCGGGCAGAATGACAACGATGGTCTTGCCAGCAAAGGCGGGGTCGTTGGCGAGCCGTTTAGCGGCGACCATGGCAGCGCCGCTGGAGATGCCGCAGAGGATGCCCTCTTCGGCAGCGAGGCGGCGCGCCATCTCAATAGACTCTTCATTGCTGACTTTTTCGACTCTGTCGATCATCTCCATATCAAGATTTTTGGGCACAAAACCGGCACCGATCCCCTGGATTTTGTGCGGTGCGGGTTTGACCGTCTCACCCGCCAGGGTCTGTGAGATTACCGGGCTGGCGGCTGGCTCCACGGCCACCGATATGATCGCCTTGCCTTTGGTCAGTTTGAGGTAGCGCGAGACACCGGTGATGGTGCCGCCAGTGCCGACCCCAGCGACGACGGCGTCGACCTGACCGTCGGTATCGTTCCAGATCTCGGGGCCGGTGGTTGTCTCATGAATGGCGGGATTGGCAGGGTTGTCGAACTGTTGTGGCATGAAGTAATTGTCGGGCTCTTGCGCCCGTAGCTCTTCAGCCTTGGCGATGGCCCCCGGCATGCCTTTGGCCCCTTCCGTGAGTACCAGCTTGGCGCCGAGCGCCTTCATCACCTTGCGCCGCTCGATGCTCATGGTCTCCGGCATGGTCAGGGTGATGGGGTAGCCGCGTGCGGCGGCGACAAAGGCGAGGGCGATACCGGTATTGCCGCTGGTGGGTTCGACAATCTGCATGCCGGGCTTGAGTGCGCCGCGCGCTTCAGCATCTTTGATCATGGCGGCGCCGATGCGGCACTTGACCGAGTAGGCGGGGTTGCGTCCTTCAATCTTGGCCAGTACCGTGGCGCTGTGGGTGCCGAGCACCCGGTTGATAAGGATTAACGGCGTATTGCCGATAGAGTCTGAGTTGTCCTTGAAGTAGTGCATCAGCGGTTCTCCGTAGTGGTGTGAATGTGGCGTAGCGCTAGGCAGCTTAACGTAGCGATTTGCGAATGACTATAGATTATAGGAGGGCGGGAGTATGAATCGAGTATTGGTGGCGATGGTATTGGGAGGCTGGTCGGCGGTGAGTCTGGCGGGCAACCTTGATGGTGTAAATACATTATCGCAAAGTGAGTTTGTATTGATGAGCGAAGATTTGGCGGCGGCCTTTAGTTATAAGGCGGGCGCGCCGGCCGAGCCGTTGGGGACCACTGGCTTTGATGTGGGGGTTGCGGTTTCAGTCACCGACCTTGTTGATAATAAGGCGGTCTGGGATAAGGTGGTGAGTGGTGGTCTGGACTCTTTAGTTGTGCCCAAACTCTACCTGCAGAAGGGGTTGCCGTTTGATATTGATGTGGGCGCCTACTTAACTGCTGTGCCCGGCTCCAATGTCAAAGCGTGGGGTGCTGAGATCAAATACGCCATTATTGGTGGCGGCATGGCGCTGCCAGCGGTGGCGGTGCGGGCCTCGGCAACATCACTGTTTGGCGCCGATCAGTTCACGCTCAAGACCCAGGCTGTTGATGTCAGTGTCTCCAAGGGTTTTGCGCTGTTGACCCCCTATGCGGGGCTGGGACAGGTCAGGTCCACCAATACACCAGAAGGCAACGCCAGTGGTCTGCAGGTGGTGGATACCTCAGAAACCCGCGCCTTTATCGGTGCGGCGTTTACACCGGGCATTGTCAATCTGGCTGTCGAGGCTGATACGGTGGGTGGCGTGGCCTCTTACAATATCAAGTTTGGCGTGGCGTTCTAAAAACCGTAGCGCCTGCCAAAATAGAGCCGCCCGCCGCGTTGGTGGCGGCTCTCTGCTTCAATGCCGATGTAGCCGCCGTCGCCTACCTCAATGGTTATCCCGCCGCAGTAACCACTGTTCTCTTTATTCTTAAAGTCGAGTCGTGAAGGTGTGCCGCTGTTGATAGTCTGGCGGCCGTCGATGTTGCTGGCGACCAGACAGCCGTAGAGCTTTACTGTGTCGTTGAGATGCAGCGCCAGCCAAGCGCGTGCCTCGGCCTGGTGCCAGTCGATCTCCAGCTGTTGCAGGTTGAACTGCTGCTTGGCGGCATGATAGCTGTAGCCAATATCAGCGCCGATCTGGAGCCTGTGCCAGCGCGGTGCGGCGAGGTTGAGGTTGATGCCGGCAGCGTAGCCATCGGGCTGAAAGCCGAGCGAGGCGGCATCACCTTCATGATTCACCGCTTCGCGTCCCAGCGTCAGCTCCAGCCGCAGTGGCAATGACGCTGTGCTGCTCTCGCTATAACGGACCCCCAGACCAGCAACGTCGAGACGACTGCCACCGCTGAGTGGGATCTGGTCCTGTTTGAATTCGAGTTCGAAGCGGCTGATCTCTTCTGCCCCTGCCGTACTGCCATAGAGGGCAAGGCCGCCAAACAGCACAAGTGCGACTCTGCGCATCAGCCGGCCCAGCCGTGCCAGAGTGGCAGGGTGACCAGCGTCAGTGCGGTGCTCAGCGTGACGGCGATGGCGTAGACGCCGGTATTGAGGCCGTAGCGGTCGCACAGTACCAGACCAATCACCATGCTCGGCATGGCCGCCTCCATGGTGACCCCCAGCAGCAGGTCGCCACTCAGACCCAGCCACTGCGCCACGCTCATGACAATCAGCGGCATCACCATCAATTGCAGCACCAGTGTTGGCAGCAGCAGTGGCAGATAACTGTTTTTCCAATTTGACCACTGTAGCCCCATGCCCAGCGACAGCAGCATCAACGGAATGACCGCGCCGCCCAGCATCTGCAACCAGCTCTCCACGGCGGCTGGCATCGGTACTCCGGTAAGATTGAGAATACTCGCTACCAGTGCCGCCCACAACGGCGGAACCTTGAGCAGCGCCTTGAGCGGATGGGCCTGCTCGTTGTTTTCGCCATAGGCCGCCGCCAGCAGAATGCCCAGGGTGAGCAGGATGGGGGTGCAGGCAAACAGGTCGTATTGGATGGCGATGCTGCGTCCCGTTGGACCGAGCAGATACTCTAAAACCGGCAGCCCCATATAGGTGGCGTTGGGGAAAGCGGCGGCCAGAATCAGCGCCCCGGCCAGCGGTTTGGGTGTGTTGGACAGGCGAAAGGCTAACCACGCCAGCGCCAGAGTGCCAAGCACACCTGCGGCAGCCGCCAGCGCGATGCGGCCCGTGTCGATCCCCAGCGGCGTGCGCCACAACACAACCAGCACCAGCGCCGGTAGTAACAGCGAATAGACCAGCCCGGTGAGCACACGGCGCGCCACATCGGCATCGATGCCCATGGGCCGGGCCAGGCGCCAGGTGATGCCGCTGAGGATCAATGCAGCCATTTGAATTAAGACTTGAAACATGGGGGCCTGCGCAATGCGGTTTGAATGGGTGTGTGAGTGTTAGCGGATTGTAACTGATCACCACGTGGCGGATGTGGCATTGGGTCTCTTTTACCGTGGCTTAGCCGGGCAGTGGTCGTTATGCCTGGGCTGAGTCGAGCGAGATGTGTTGCAGGTAGTGGCGCAGCTGAGAGATGTCGGGCTGGAAGATGATGCTGCCATCGTCGCTGAATTGAAGTTTGTCGATGATGGCCAGTTGTTTGTAGTTGGTCAGGAGATGGGTGATCTCGTGCCGCTTCAGCTCACTACCGGCCATGAGGGCGTGAAATTCGTGGTGCTGCATGCCGCTGTCGTCGATCGGTTTCTCCAGGATGTAGGCCCCCAGCTGTATCATGCCCATGGAGTTGCTGAGGCTGGAAAACCGGGTGTTGGCGGAGTCGAGTTTGAGTGAGAGTGATTTAAACAGCCGCAGGCTCAGATCCGGGAACCGTTGCAGCGCGCCGATAAAATCGTCGTTTTGCAGCGCCATCGCGGTCAGCGGCGTCTTGGCAACAACGCTGCCGGAGCGGCGCAGATCGAGAAACATGCCCATCTCGCCAAAGACCGAACCCTGTTGCGCAGTGGCAATGACAACGCCGTTGCCATAGGCATCGTCCTTGATGATGTCTGCCTCACCATTGAGGATGATGTAGACCTGCTGACAGGGATCGCCTTCGCGAAACACCATCTCGCCGATCTCAAACGAGATCTTCTCGCCAAACTCCATCAGGTAACGGATGGTGGTGAGGCGCAGCGTGGTTGATATCGAATTTTGCAGGTCATAAATGTTCATGGGCAATCTCGGTAACGGAGTTACCTCAACTATCACGGCCTGAACGGCTGGAGCTTGAGCGGGCGGTGGTATTGAAGTCACGGGTGTAGTCGGTTAACTTACTCTGTTTTTTGCAGCGACCCCAGTAGGGGATTTTGTCTCTGAGTCGCGCCATATCAAAACAGCAGTCACCATTTAGGAGTTGTTATGGAAGCCTTGCAGTCGGGTAGTGATGTTCTCTTATTGTTGATGGGGGCGGTGATGGTGCTGGCGATGCACGCCGGTTTTGCCTTTCTTGAGATGGGCACGGTGCGCCACAAGAACCAGGTCAATGCGCTGGTGAAGATCCTGACTGACTTTGCCGTCTCCACCATCGCCTATTTTTTCATCGGTTATACGGTCGCTTATGGCGTCTCGTTTTTTGAGGCGGCGCCGGTATTGGCGCAGCAAAATGGCCTGGCGCTGGTGAAGTTCTTCTTCCTGCTCACCTTTGCCGCTGCCATTCCCGCCATCGTCTCCGGCGGCATCGCCGAACGGGCCAGGTTTAATCCACAGCTGGCCGCCACCTTTGCGCTGGTGGGGCTGATCTACCCGCTGTTCGAAGGCATGGCCTGGAACGGTAACTTTGGCATGCAGGGGTGGCTGGAGGCGACCTTTGGCGCCAGGTTCCACGACTTTGCCGGTTCCATCGTGGTGCACGCCGTCGGCGGCTGGATTGCGCTGGCCGCAGTGCTGCTGCTGGGGCCACGTCACGGTCGTTACGGTAAGGATGGTGTGATGTACGCCCATCCACCTTCAAGTATTCCGTTCCTGTCGCTGGGGGTCTGGATACTGACGGTGGGATGGTTTGGCTTCAATGTGATGTCGGCGCAGTCGGTGGTCGGCATCAGCGGTCTGGTGGCGGTCAATTCGCTGATGGCGATGGTGGGCGGGGTGCTGGCGGCGCTGGTGATCGGGCGCAACGACCCCGGCTTTGTGCATAACGGTCCACTCGCCGGGTTGGTGGCGGTCTGTGCCGGTTCTGATCTGATGCATCCATTGGGAGCGCTCTTCACCGGCGTGGTGGCGGGGGCGCTGTTTGTCTGGGCCTTCACCCTGACCCAAAACCGCTGGAAGATCGACGACGTGCTGGGTGTCTGGCCGCTGCACGGACTCTGCGGTGTCTGGGGTGGCATCGCCGCCGGTGTTTTTGGGCTGGAGATGTTTGGCGGTATGGGCGGCGTTAGTTTCATGTCGCAATTGATCGGGACCCTGATTGGTGTAACAATCGCCTTTGGTGGCGGCTTTGTTGTCTACGGTATTATCAAAAAGGTGGTTGGGTTGCGCCTGACTCAGGAGGAGGAGTACCAGGGGGCGGATCTGAGCATCCATAAAATAGCCGCTACACCACAGCGCGATTAATTTCCTGGATGGCGGGGCTGTCAGGCCCCGCACCTTTCTCTTCGGTTTTATCTGGTGGAATCTGTGCCGATGAAAATCATCCTCATGCGTCATGGCAAGCCGCTTCTGCCCCAGACTGGGTGGATTACGGCAGCGCAGATGGGGCGGTGGATCGACCAGTACAACGAAGCCGTGGTAGCAGTGGATAGTGCGCCATCCATCAATGTGAGTTTGGCGCGTTCTGCCACCACCATTGTTACCAGCACCACGCTGCGGGCAGTGTCGTCAGTGCAGGCACTGGGTCGTGACGCAACTGTTACCGATGCCCTCTTCTGCGAGGCACAATTGCCGTTTGCGTCGTGGCGGTTTCTGCGCCTGCCGGCGGCTCTCTGGGTAGCGTTTTTCCGGCTGTTATGGCTCTGCGGCTTTTCGCGCAACGCTGCCTCAATCCAAACGACCAAGGTCCGCGCCAAGGCCGCGGCCCAAAAACTGATAGCCCTGGCGGAACAAGGCCCGGTGCTGCTGGTGGGGCATGGCATCATGAATCGGCTGATAGCCAGAGAGCTGGTTGCCGCGGGTTGGGTGGGTGCTGCCCGCCATGCCAGTAGCTACTGGGGCGTCAACTGTTACCTTTCTGCTGCTCCATCTCTGGATAGCTAGATGAAACTGAGTTAA
>CAMTXZ010000119.1:0-8895 GCA_947085765.1 uncultured Chromatiaceae bacterium
CATCAAGCACTCTTTGAACTGCCAGACGACGCAGCAGTGCCTGTTCTTGTGTCGGTAATTGTCTTGCATCATATTTCATGGATGCATTATCGCACTTCAACAACCTTTGGTATTGTTTATTACCGACTTATTAGTATCTATATTGGCTATGTAGCTGTCGATCCGGTCTCGCACCCCATGCAGCAGTTCTGAAATCGCCTCGTCATCATCAAATTCGGGGCTAAGCAGAAGCCCCTTACCACGGGCATATCGCGCCATGATCTGCAGTGGAATCTGGCTATAGCCGTTACTGATGTTGCTGCGCTGCGCCAGCAGCGCGCGGCGCTCAACAAGCTGGGGGGCGCCGCTTTCTGCATGAATGTAATAGTCATTGTTTTCTATCTTTATCTCATCCTCCCTTCCCGGCACACCAGCCCGATACCAGCCAGCGGCAATCAGCTGCTGCATGTCAGCCTCCATCTCCTGCTGGCTGGCGTCGCTGCCCTGCAGGGCAAAACCGAGCAGGCCGACATTGCCCAGCAGGTAGTTTTTTTCACTGCCGGCATCGCGGTAACCACCCCCAATATCTGAATGCACCCCCGGCAGAAAAAACTGCCTGCCCTTGCCGCAAGCACTTTCGATCGTGGTGAGTGAAAAATGAAAGCGGTGTTCATCGGCAGCGGCCAGCTGCAGGCTCTCTTCGGCGTTTACAACGGCGTAGAGATGCAGCTCCGCAACGTTGTCGGCAATGCCACGCCGGATGTTATTCACCCCTTTAAGGTCGGAGGCATAGGTAGAGACGGTGTCGAACAGTCCGGCAAAACAGATAGTGACCTTGGTGACGGAGAATCCGCGCTTCTCCAGCCGCGCCTGAAGGCGGCGTCCCTCATCATCACCGCCAAACAGGAGTTCATGAATGAGCTTGCGCGCCACGGCTGAAGCCATAAACAGCCACAACGATCTCGTCGAGGACCACATTGTCTCTATCCTGAACCTGCTCGATGATCTGTTTGATCATTTCGAGGATCCCTTTTTCCACCTTCTCGAGAATGCCCGCGCGCCAGAGCAGAAAAGAGCTGCCAAAGGCATAACCAAACATTTCGTCACCCGCCAGGTCCTCACTACCCACCCCTTCGACATAGGCTTTAAATCTATACTGATACCCCCCGTTAGGACGAACGTTCACATTACGTTCCATTCGGACGATATTGGTGTAGTACCCTTCGTAGCTGTTTTCACTCTCACTGGGCGGCGGCGCGCCATGTTTTTGATAGGCCTTGACGGCCTTCTGGTGCTGATCCGCCGACATTTTTCTTTGCAACTCCAGGGCGGCTCTGCGCTCTTCATCCGTCAGGTACTGCTTATTGTCTCGCCCCTCTTTTGCCAACATGGTTACCAGCCGCGCATCAATATTGGTGCGGTTGTTCAGGGTGCCATCGTTGAAGATATCAAAACGGATTTTAATATGCTCTTTACGGTTTTTCTGTTCCGTAGCTTCTGGTGGGTCGTAGGACGCTTCTCCTATCTGAGACATCTCTGTCGCTCCTTAATCTGTTACTGAAGTTTTTGATTGCTGAACTGTTTGGCGGTCTCTTCGTCAACACTCACAACCGTTTCAACCATCAGATTACTTAAAATAGGAGTGCCGTATCTGACCCAGTTTTTATCCCAGGTTTTTACCGGGCTTTCAAAGATAAAGATATGGAGAGCGTCTGCGGCACTGCTGGCCATGATGTATTTGTGAACAATGATCGGCTTCTGGCCAGGTGGGGCATCTTTGTAGCGCAGAAATGTAAGGTCGAAGCTGCTGACCGTATCCTGTTTAAGAAAAATTATCTTTTTCGTCGGTTCGTTCAGGTGGGGATTCAGATAGACATCCACCATCTTCTTTGCATCCACCCCGATAAGCTTCTGTGTGTCGCGGATCACCTGAAGCGACAACCCCATCTCGAACTGCCTGGTTTCAGAAAACCGTTCGGGACTGGCAGAGTAGGTGGCGACCGGGAAAGGGTTGCCGGTCTCAATACGTTCCCGTTCGTACCAGGATACTGGTTTGAGAAATGTCGCATCGCCGTACAACTTCCATGCAAACCCGGCTGGCGGGGCAGACAGTTGCGCCTGCGCCCTGATTGCTGCTTGAATGCTATCTTTGTCCATTGCCCTATTACTCCGTCTGCCGTCACTCCGGCAGATTGTAGCAAACAAGTGACACGGCAATTCTGGTTAGCGTGTTGTGCGGTTAGGAAACAGCACCGTCACTTGCAGCCCGCGACCACTCTCGGGCTGATCGAGCGTGAGCGTGGCATCATGTAATTCAGCGATACGTTTAACGATGGAGAGTCCAAGCCCACACCCGGGTGCGGCCCCTGCCACATTTGCCCGATAAAAACGTTCCAGCACCCGCGTCCGCTGCTCCGCCACAATACCCGGGCCATTATCGCTAACAGTAAGCGTTAACCGCTCGCCATCACTCACCACCGCCGCATCGACAACACCACCCGTCGCGGTATAACAGATGGCGTTATCGAGCAGATTTCTAATTAAAATCGCCACTGCGCCTTCACTGCCAAAGAGCGTGGAATCCTGACACTCAAGCATGCCAATATCTATTTTTTTGGCATGTGCCAAGGGCGCAATATCGGCAATCACATCGGACAGCAGACGACAGAGATTGAACGGCATAAACTCATCTACAGCGCTGGCAGGATCAAGCCGTGCCAGGGTCAGCAGCTGCTCAACCAGATGGGTGGCGCGATCAACGCCGGCGTTGATCTGTCGCAGCGCCTGCTGACGCTCCTCATCAACCACAGCACGCTGCGCTACCTGACCCTGGGTCTTGATACTCGCCAGAGGTGTGCGCAACTCATGTGCTGCATCGGCGGTAAAACGACGCTCACGTTCGAAAGTGCTGCGCAGCTGTTGCAGCAACTCATTAATTGCATCTGTTAACGGTTTGATCTCCACTGGAGTAGCGTTGTCTGGCAGTGGGCTCATATCATGCGCCGAGCGTTGCCTTACCTCATTAGCGACACGCTGCAATGGCCGCAGGCTGCGACTGATACCCCACCAGAAGAGCAGCGCCAGCAGTGGCAACGCCAAAATCACCGGCAGACTCATGATCAGCACAATCTCATGTAGCAGCTGATTGCGCACCTCATGGAGCTGTCCCACCTGTACGCTGTAGTTGCCGTTGGGTCCCTTCAACACAAACAGACGCCAATATTTACCTTCGACCCACTGATCGCTATAACCAACAGTTGTTGTCAACCGCGTCAGTGGTGCATTGTCAGAGTGAAACAACAGCGCCTCGCCCTCCCAAACCTGAAAGGCAATTTTAGCGATGTAACGGTGGCCATCATTCTGACCTACAAGTTTGACACTCTTGCCATCACCCTCTTCAATTTCGTGCAGAGTTGTAGTCAGTAACACCTGAGCCATTTGCACCATCTCGGCATCCAGTAGCTCCTCCACTTCATGCAGCGCACTCTTATAGGCGATCACGGCCATTGACATCCACACTACCGCAAAGGCCAGCAATACAAACAGCAGCAGGCGAACACGGATCGACTTCATGCGTCCGCCTTCTCCATTGCGTAACCGACACCACGTACGGTACGTATTAGCGTGGTGGTGAGTTTTTTTCGTAGATGGTGAATATGTACTTCAAGGGTATTGCTCTCTACCTCCACCTCCCAACCGTAGAGCATCTGTTCCAACCGCGTGCGTGACAATACCCGCCCCAGGTTATCCAGGAACGCCTGCAACAGCACAAACTCACGCTGCGACAGCTCAATCTCCTGGCCATCCAGTGTTACCCGCCGTGCGGCTGGATCGAGCACTATCAAACCATTTACCAACAGCGGCGTAGCCCGGCCACTACTGCGCCGCAACAGCGCCCGCAACCGGGCATTCAGTTCATTCAGATCAAACGGTTTAGTGAGATAGTCATCGGCGCCACAATCCAACCCCTGGACACGATCAGTGATGGTGTCGCGTGCCGTTAGCAACAATACGGGCACAGCACTGCGCCGATCACGCAGCCGTTTTAAAACATCAATGCCAGAGAGCCGCGGCAGATTGATATCGAGCACCAGGATATCAAAATGTTCGCTCTGCAAGGCGTGGTCGGCGGACTCGCCATCCTGCACCCAGTCGACGGTGTAACCATCCTGTTTTAATCCAGCACTAATGCCATCACCCAACAGCAGATCATCTTCTACCAATAGTAGTCGCATAATAAGTTACTGCGCCGCGCCGTGACGAATACGGGGCCAGTAGCTGTCAAATTTAAATGCTGGACTATGAGACTGGATATGACACTGGGCGCACATCTGCTGTGGTTGCCAGCCTTTATTCGTGGTTGGTTTAGTGCCCTTTGATTCGGCATGATCACGCCCGGCACCGTGGCAATTTTCACACTGCACATTCATCAGCTGCGGCGTGGCATCGATATCGATAAAACCGCCCGGCTTTTCATAACCAACGGTGTGACATTGAATGCAGCTAGGATCGAATGATTTACCCACTTTTTCCAATTTACTAAAGGCACCACTGTGCAGCGTGGTGCTCCACTTGTCGTGTTCTGCTACATGGCAGCTCTTGCACACCGCTTCACTGACGTAGGGACTCTGGCCAGTTTCACGCGTCTTGCGTTCGGCGACACGCGCCATGTAGCTGGCTTTCACTGTGGCGTTATACTCGTCATACCAGCCACGCAGCCACTCGGCATCGGCGATGGTGGAGGGCATGGCGATCACCTCATTTTTCCACTGACCGATGCGGCCATTGCTGTTGATGGTGATATCGATACGACCGAGACGCATACCACGTGAACCAGCCTGCAACACCAACGTATCACCCACTTTTTGTGGTTCACCAAACTGTTCGTAGGCGGCACGAATAAACAGCACATCAACAAACTCCAGTGGCAATGTTGCCTTGGCTTCATCAACGGTCATGGTCGTGGAGAGCAGCGTCAGCACGCCACGCTGACGCGCCTGTTGCAACGCTTGTCGCAGTTTTTTCAGATCGGGATCGACGCTTTGATGTTTGCCGTGCATGGCGGCTTGCGGATCCTGTGCCGGATCAAGCCAGGAGAAGAAAGCGAGCTTCACACCATTACGTTTGATCTCTTTTGATTTTGCAAAACCTTGGCTTAGCAGATTGGTGGAGAGCCATGGGAGTTTGGTGTCGCGGATAAAGCCGTCACCGTAGGCAAGATCACTCCACTGCACGCCCACACCATCGTAATTGAGCTGCGCGAAACCCTTGAGGATGTATTCACCGGTAAGTCGATCCTGCGCCGCCATGCTGGCAAGCATGCCGCCGGTGGAGAGTGCAACTAGCTCCGGCGTTGTCTCACGCAGCTGTTTAAGAATAGTGGCGTGACGCAAAATCCCGCCCAGATCACCCTCGATGCTACAACCACACGGCTCCAGTTCGCCATCAAGATTGCCGGAGTAGACCAGCGTGATATTTTTCTCCCCGGCACAACCGACAGCGCTGACAATCACCAACGCTACCGTCATTAATATTTTATTTAGCATCATGTTCCCTTTGTCCCTTCTGATTTGGCCTGCTTGCGTAGGACCTCCTCAACCTTCGCCTGTTCCCACAACTCATTCATCTCTATCAAACTCATCTCTGGCAGGGGTCGGCCACGCTCGCTGGCCAATACCTCCACACGCCGAAAACGTCTCTCAAAACGGCGGTTGATGCTGCGCAGCGCCACCTCTGGATCGATGTCGGCGTGACGCGCCAGATTGACACAGGCAAACATCAGGTCGCCGATCTCGTGTTCCATCTCATCACGTTTGCCACCGTTGGCCAGCGCCTCACGTATTTCACCAATCTCCTCTTCAATCTTGTCGAGCACCGGCATGATGTCGGGCCACTCAAAGCCGACCCGCGCGACGCGTCGTTGCAACTTGGCGGCGCGCATCAAACCGGGTAGCGCCACGGGGATGTTGTCGAGCACACTGACAGGACGCGCCTCACTCGCCGCCTTGTGCTCCCGCTCCTGCTCTTTATGTTTTTCCCAGGCGTGGCTCTGGGCCTCGGCATCTTTGATTTCATCACTGCCAAAAACATGCGGATGGCGTTGCTCCAGCTTGTCAGCGATGCCGGCGACGATGTCAGCAAACTCAAACAGCCCCTGCTCCCGCGCCAGCTGGGCGTAGAAGACAATCTGAAACAGCAGATCACCCAACTCAGCCTTGAGTTCGGCCATGTCGCCACGTTCGATGGCGTCAGCCACCTCATACACCTCTTCCAGCGTGAAGGGCAGAATGGTTTCAAAGGTCTGCTGTTTGTCCCACGGACAGCCCTGCTGCGGATCACGCAGCCGCGCCATGATCTCCAGTAAACGACTCATATCGCTCATATCATTCAAATCCGATTGTGCTGGCGGCCGGTTCAGGCCAAACGATGGATGGCGACAAATTTGTGGTTGGCATCAAACTCAAGCGCAAATTCGCCATGCACCCCGTCATGGGTGACGAAGGGTCGTAAAATGTTAGCAGGAAAGCGCACCACGCGACCATCTATGGCGCTGGCTACGATCTCACGGACGCCACCCTCATAATAAGAGTGAATGACATTGGCGGGGATATTCAGTCTCAGGCGAAGCTGCTGTGCGGCCAACATTACCTGCGCTGGCCGCTATTTTGGCAGATGGTCGATCAAGATGCCGCTGGTCTGGCGCAGCCTCAGGCTCATCAGCTGCGCCATCTTGCGCAATACCTTGAGCGCCACCTCCGGCTCCGCCTGCATGAACTGTTCAAACTTGTTTTTAGTCAGCAGCAGTAGCGTAGCAGGCTCCACCACCACGGCGCTGGCGGAGTGGTTCATGCCGTCGAGGATCGACATTTCGCCAATCGTCTTGCCGGCACGCACGGTGGCGATCTTCTTCTCATCACGACCACCACTATTTTTAAAGATGTCGAGTTTGCCGGTGGCGATGACAAACATGTAGCTCTCGCGCCGCCCCTCCTCCAGCACTATTACCCCTTTGGGGGCCGCATAGGCTTGAAAATAGTTGGCAAATCTCTCCACATCATGGCGGTTCAATTCACGGAACATATCGGCACTTTCGAGCATGTCGGCAATCTCAGCAATGTAGCCGCTGCCACTGCCGAGCTGTTCGATGCTATCAAACAGAGAACCCGTTTTGACTGTCATGCCCGTCTTCCCACCCTTAACTGTTACTGTCATCTCTACTCTTATCGTGAAGATAGCCCCTTTTCTTTACTCTCTTCCGATGTCGATGCCAGATGTTGTCGCAGGCGTTCGCTTAGTCTTCCGTATCAAGACTAAGCAGCTGATCAGACCAGTTTTCGGGATGTCTCCCCTCATCGTTATGGCCGAGATCATCACGATCCATATCATCGTAAGCCCCCGCCCAATCCTTGGGGGCATCTATCTCCATTAACGACATCTGCTCCCACATCTCCTGGTCGAGTTCCGCCACCTCGCCCTCGACATGCTGGATGCCGATACTGCCATCCACATCTATCGCCACCACCTCAAAGGTCTGGCCATCTGGTGTCTGGTACCAATTTCCAATTCTAGCTTCAATCTCCTGCATAGCGCGCACCCCGTAAAAATTAACTATCCGGACAATCACCCACAACAGCCACTTGCAGAATCTAGCTTAGTTAATGGCACGGCGAAGCGCCAGAAATGCCACTTCACCACCTTTCTAGAACTATTTTTTCCGCTTATCCCATCGCCGTCACAACCACTGTGTGACAGCGTTCACATTCGCCGCTAATCCTTATGGCCGCTCGATCCGTAAACATGGGTACGCAGGGAGAGTACCCCTCACAACAGATTTATTATGTTTTATGGAGTTACGCAAATGCAGCAATCGGCCCAGAAGATCAGCAGCCAACAGGCACGCAACCTCTTTCCGCTGCAAAAACTGACCCAGGACGATACCGAAGAGCTGCTGCGCACCGCCATCACCACCCGGTTTGCGGTGGGGGCGCCCCTGTTTCGCAATAGCGACCTGCCCAAGCAGATCTTCTATCTGATCAGTGGCGAAGTGGAGCTGCTGACCCGCGACAAGGGCCGCCGCATGATCAGGGGCGGTACGCTGGAGGCGAGAAAACCGTTGGGGCGCGGCATTACCGGCCAGCTCGCCGCCACCGCCAGACAGGAGTCACTGGTCATCAGCTTTGATGCCGATATGCTGGAGCTGTTTCTGAGCTGGACCAACCCCGATGCCTATCTGGTCAGCGAGATGCAGACCAGCCACAGTGGCGAATGGCTCGAACGGCTGTTGCAATCACGCGGCCTGCTACGCTTTTCCGAAGAGCAGATCCAGACCTTGCTTAACCGCATGAGCGAGGTGCATCACCTGGCCGGTGACGTCATCATCCACCAGAACGATCCTGATGATTACTACTACATCATCAAAAATGGCCGTTGCAGCGTCACCCGCCAGCCGCACGCCGGCGCCAAAGGGATCAAACTGGCCGAGTTGCAGCAGGGCGACGCCTTTGGCGAGGAGGCGCTACTGGCCAACGCCCCGCGCAGTGCCAATATCACCATGATAGAAGATGGCGATCTGATGCGCCTCGCCAAGGCCGATTTCTCAAAACTGTTGGCCGAACCGCTACTTAACAGCGTCAGCTGGAGCGATAGCCACAACCTGATCGCCCTGGGCGCCACCTTCCTGGATATCCGTCTGCCCGAGGAGTTTGCGGAACAGCATCTGCCCGACAGCATCAACATCCCACTGGCGCTGCTGCGCCTCAAGCTCAAACAGCTCAGCCACAACCGCAAATATATTGTCTGCTGCAATGATGGCAGCCGCAGCGCCGTCGCCACCTTCCTGCTCAACCGCCACGGCTTCGACGCCTTCATTCTCGACGGCGGCCTCACCTCCTCGCCCGAATCATCAACCTATGCAGC
>CAMTXZ010000120.1:0-4991 GCA_947085765.1 uncultured Chromatiaceae bacterium
AGTATCGTAATAGGAGTTAAACAGTTTGGCATAGAGTGGATGAAACGGTTGGTACCCTTTTAAAAAGGGTTTGAGCAGCATCGTCTCAAAAAACCATGAAGTATGGGCTAGATGCCACTTGGCCGGACTGGCAAATGCGGCCGTTTGTACCATATAGTCTTCAATTTCGAGCGGTGTACAAAGATGTTCCGTCTGTCTGCGTACAGCTTGATAGTGAGCTAGCAGGTCAGATGGTGGCTGACCGATTTCAAGCGTCTGGTTAACGATATTGATGCCATTCATTTTAAGTCCCTTTTACCGTGCATCTTTCTGCTTCTCGCGAGAAGCAGCTCTTCATTTGACCAATCCGCCTCACTCCCTGAGTCAGATAGTGCTGTTACTGCAATAGTTGCCAAATACTCTTCAGGGGCAGTGCTATTGCAACAGAGTAATGCAGATCCATTTCATTATCGTTAACAGACTCTAGTCTCTCTTGTAGCCTCATGCCATCCTGCAAGGGGCAGTTATGTCGACTGCCTACTCGATAGAGGTTATCCGGCACCCCTTAATGATCTGTTTATAGGTTAATCACCCACCTCTCTATGCTACACAGCAATCAATTACAGCTCAAACAACCACTATTGAGTGCTTACTATAGTATGTTGTAAAGATTGAAAAATTTAACAGATTAATGGGAAAATGCCCCAGTGGAGTGGATACCTTTGTGGTTTTTTCGCAGGAGCCGCTTGTAAAATATAGCTGTTAATTCATCAAAACCTCAGACATACCGCTAAAATACAAGGTGTTTATGCAATTTGTATATGAACCAATTACAATTACACCGGCCATTGGGGTAGCAGGGTAACCATTCGCGGCCACTCTATATTTCCTGAACCCCGCCATTGCTTTGCTGCTAGTCGCGTTGTAAGCGTGCAGGCTCGACCCTATGAAAATACAACCAAGAGAACGAGATGAAACAGACCCCGCCATCCAAGACAGACTCACTCCGCCCCGTACTAAAATCCACCAAGCTGGCAAATGTCTGCTACGACATTCGTGGCCCAGTGATGGAGCGTGCAAAGCAGATGGAAGAGAATGGTCATCGAATCATCAAGCTCAATATCGGCAACCTGGCGCCGTTTGGCTTTGAGGCGCCGGAAGAGATTCAGCAGGATGTGATCCACAATATGCCCAACTCATCCGGCTATTCCGACTCCAAAGGCATGTTTGCGGCACGCAAAGCCATCATGCATTACGCACAGCAGAAGAACATCGCCAAAGTGGGCATGGAGGATATATTTATCGGCAACGGTGCCTCGGAGCTGATCGTGATGGTGATGCAGGGGTTGCTTAATACCGGCGATGAAGTGCTGATACCCGCACCAGACTACCCGTTGTGGACAGCATCAGTAACACTGGCAGGAGGAACGCCACGTCATTACCTGTGCGACGAAAAGAACGACTGGATGCCAGATCTGGATGACATTCGCAGCAAAATCACCCCCAATACCCGCGCTATTGTTGTTATTAACCCAAACAATCCGACCGGTGCGCTGTACTCCGATCAACTATTGAAAGAGATTATTGAGATCGCCAGAGAGCACCAGCTCATCATCTATGCCGATGAGATATACGACAAAATGTTATACGACGGTGCTACGCATACCTCCATCGCCTCGCTGGCGGATGATGTCTTGTTTGTCACTTTGAATGGACTGTCGAAAAATTATCGTGCCTGTGGTTATCGCGCGGGCTGGATGATCGTTTCCGGCGGTAAAACACACGCGCAGGATTATATCGATGGCTTGGCGATTCTGGCATCCATGCGTCTCTGTTCTAACGTACCGGGACAGTTCGCCATTCAAACCGCACTCGGTGGATATCAGAGCATCAATGATCTGGTCGCCCCCCACGGACGCCTGACCAAACAGCGGGATCTGGCACACAAACTACTGACAGAAATCCCCGGCGTGACCTGCGTCAAACCCAAAGCCTCGTTGTATCTGTTTCCGCGTCTTGACCCGATAGTCTACCCCATCGAAGATGACCAGCAATTCATCCTGGAGCTGCTTGAAGTCGAGAAAGTATTGGTGGTGCAGGGCAGTGGTTTTAATTGGCCAGACTCCGACCATCTGCGCATTGTATTTTTGCCTAGCCTGGATGATCTGACAGAGGCGATCGGACGTATTGCGCGCTTTCTGGAAAACTACCGCAAACATCATGCAAAATAGGCAGTGAGATGGTGGCGAAGGGAGCTATATCTCCCTTCGCTGTTTTTGTTACATGTTTACATAGTTCGGTCCATCGCCCCCCTCAGGTACTGTCCAGACGATATTCTGCGTCGGGTCTTTGATATCACAAACTTTGCAATGCACGCAGTTTTGGCCGTTGATCTGCAAACGGGGCTGCTCTGTATCCCAAATGATTTCGTAAACACCGGCCGGGCAGTAGCGCTGTTCCGGGGCATCGTAACGTGCCAGATTGATGGTGATCGGCACTGCGGCATCCTTCAGTTGCAGGTGGCAAGGTTGATTCTCTTCATGATTGGTATTCGACAGATAAACGGATGAGAGCCTGTCGAAGGTCAGCACCCCATCCGGTTTGGGATAGATAAGGGCAGGGGAGCTGCTTGCCGGTTTCAGAGTGCTGTGGTCGGCTGCACCATGTTTGAGGGTCCACGGCAATTTTATGCCCAGCGAGTGCAGCCACATATCAACACCGCCATAGATCGTGCCGAGCACAGTGCCAAATTTTGTCAACGCCGGTTTGACGTTACGCACCTGGTAGAGATCCTGCTGAATCCATGACGCCTGCAACGCTTGTGGATATGCACTCAACTCATCGTTAGCTCGCTGTTGCGCGAGCGCCTCTACTACGCTCTCTGCCGCCAGCATGCCAGACTTCATGGCGTTGTGGCTGCCCTTGATGCGTGGCACATTAACAAAGCCTGCTGAGCAGCCAATCAGCGCTCCGCCCGGGAAGACCAGCTTGGGAATTGATTGCAACCCACCCTCGTTAATGGCGCGGGCACCGTAGGCGAGCCGCTCTCCGTCTATGAAAAACTCGCGAATCGCTGGATGGGTCTTGAAACGTTGGAACTCATCAAAGGGCGAGAGGTGAGGGTTCTGATAATTGAGATGCACGACAAACCCTACCGCCACCAGATTCTCTTCCATGTGGTAGAGGAACGAACCGCCACCCGTAGCTTGATCGAGTGGCCACCCCTGAGAGTGCAGTACCAGACCCGGCTGATGGCGAGAGGGATCAACGCGCCACAGCTCCTTAATACCGATGCCATATTTCTGCGGCTCGACATCGCTGCGCAACTTAAAGCGCTGTTCCAGTTGCTGCGCCAGCGAGCCACGCACACCCTCAGCGATCAGGGTGTATTTGGCATGCAGCTCTATACCCGGGGTGTAATTGGCGCTATGTGAACCATCTCTGGCGACGCCCATATCACCGGTAACAATGCCGCGCACCGCGCCAGCCTCATCATAAAGCACCTCTGCTGCGGTAAAGCCGCAGTAGATCTCGACCCCCAACGCCTCTGCCTGTTGCCCGAGCCAGTGGCAGAGCCTGCCAAGGCTGGCAATGTAGTTACCAGCGTTTTTCATCAACGGTGGCAGCAGGCCGTTGGGTATCCGCCAGCTGCCGTTACGTGAAAGCACCAGGAAGCGGTCTTCGCACACCGGCGTGTGCAGCGGCGCGCCCATAGCCCGCCACTCTGGAATCAGCTCATCAAGGGCAATAGGGTCGATCACCGCACCCGAGAGGATATGGGCGCCTACCTCCGCCCCCTTTTCCAACACACAGACGCTGATCTCCTGCTGCCGTTCAGCCGCCAGCTGTTTAAGCCGGATGGCGGCTGCAAGCCCGGCCGGGCCAGCGCCGACAATCACCACGTCATAACTCATTGAATCGCGTTCCACACACCACCTCATTGGTATTGAAATTAGATGATATCTACTTAACTCTGCACCCAAAACATTTCATCAGGTCACTCGGGGCAGCACAATCTCATCGCTGTACTGCACCGTGGCGGAGACCCGTTGGCAGAGCGCCAGAAACTCCTGCATGCCATGGGTACGGAATTTCTTTTTGTGCAGCAGAAATTTGAAATGGCGACTAAAGTCGAGGCCGGGTATCACCAGTGGCACCAGGTTGCCACGCCGAAACTCATCCTTAAGCGTGAGCCGCGATACACAGCCGATACCCAGTCCCGACTCGACCGCCCGTTTGATCGCCTCGGTGTGCTCCAGCTCCAGCAGGATATCGAGCTGGGAGAGAACGCTGCGCATGGCGTGGTCGAAGGTCTGGCGTGTGCCCGAACCCAGCTCGCGCATAATCCACTTGGCGCCCACTAAATCAGCAAGCGCCAGCTCACTCTTTTTGGCCAGCGGATGTTCCGGTGCGGCGAAAATCGCCAGCTCATCTTTTATCCACGGGATCACCTCGATATCGGGGTGCTGGCAATCGCTCTCAATCAGCCCCAGATCAAGATCAAAATGGGCGATACGCTCGATGATGGCGGCGCTGTTGGCAACGTCGAGATGAACGCGGCAGCTGGGGTGCTGCTGCATGAAATTGCCGATCAGCAGTGGCGCAAGATAGTTGCCGATGGTGAGCGAGGAGCCGATCCGCAACGGTCCAAAACCGCTGTCATTGGCGAGCAGAGCCTCAATCTCGTGGGCACGGTCCAGCAGCTCGATCGCCTTTGGCAGCAGCCGGTGACCGATCTCATTGAGCTGTAGCCGCTTGCGATCACGGTCGAAGAGCTGGGTATCGAACTGGCGCTCCAGTTCCATCAACGCCATGCTGATGGCGGACTGGCTCAGCGACAGCACCTCCGCTGCGCGGGAGGCGCTCTCATGGCGACTGACTGCAACAAAGACCTCAAGTTGGCGTAGGGAAAATCTCATATCAAGATTACTGATCCTTTGTATAAATATAATTAGTTAAACAAATAGTCTATCCGCTATTAAGATGTCAGTAAATCAGACTCGCAAACAAAA
>CAMTXZ010000121.1:0-7263 GCA_947085765.1 uncultured Chromatiaceae bacterium
AAGTCGGATACGATTTGTCGTGTCCATAAACCAAAATCAAAACCATATTGGCGAGGATCGCCAGTGAGTATCCAACGCTTTACTTCTTCAGCCTCAAAGTCGCTTAATGTCCTTCCCCGGCCAGGTCTGGGTTTGGGAGCCAAGGCATCAAGACCTTGTTCTTTTCCAATTTTCAACCATTTGAAAATCGTCTTCTCACCCAGCCCATAACTCTGCGTCACTGCACTAGGTGACTCACCATCAAAGACTCGTTGAACTGCCAGACGACGCAGCAGCGCTTGTTCTTGTGTCGGTAATTGTCTTGCATCATATTTCATGGATGCATTATCGCACTTCAACAACCTTTGGTATTGTTTATTACCGACTTATTAGTATATAGTTACAAATCATGCAGACTAAAAAATATTATTTAAAATTTTAAGCGCAACATAATGTAATTTAACTATCATCCTTCACTCCCATTGGTTGATTAATGAAGTGTTAGGCATGTTTTAAATATCACCGGTTTTCATCCGGCTTGAGTATTGCCTTGCCAATACTATTGGCCATCATCAGATTAAAAATGTGTTGCTAAGTTCTCATTTCACCAATGTTCGTCTAGTCTCATATAGCATTATCTAAAAAACTAGCGTCCCGCCTTACACCTAAATTCGAGCGGGATTACCTCGCCTTTTTTGGCGCAAGATTAAATTTTTGAGGGTGATACTCACATGAATACACGTCTGTTTACTGTCATTGTTTTTTCACTGGCGTTCTCTGCGACGACGCAGGCAGCGCCTCTGCAACATGTAAAAAATCCGATTGCTAATCAATACATAGTTCTGATTAAACCAGACCAGGTGCGTGGCTCCAAGGATGTCGGCGTTACGGCACGGTCCAAACCCAGCGTGGCACAGTTTGCCAATGGCCGTGCACGTACACACGGAGCGCAGGTGCAACGAGTATTTGAAACGGCGGTGCACGGTTTCTCTGCCAGGATGAGTGCACGCCAAGCTGAGTTGTTGGCTGCTGATCCCGCCATTCTGCTGGTGGAAGAGGATCAGATCATGAGCATTAATGCCACTCAAGCCAATGCCACCTGGGGATTGGATCGCGTCGATCAGGCCGATCTGCCGCTCGACACTAACTACACCTATAACGATACTGCCGCTAACGTACATGCCTACGTGATCGATACCGGTATTTTTTTCGCCCACTCTGACTTTGGCGGACGGGCAGTGCCGGGCTTTGACAGCATCGGTGACGGACGTAATGGGAACGACTGTAATGGTCACGGCACACACGTTGCGGGCACCATCGGCAGCAGTACTTACGGTGTTGCCAAGGGTGTGCAGCTACATGCCGTGCGGGTTTTGAATTGCAATGGCGCTGGCACCAACTCAGGGGTGATTGCCGGGATTGACTGGGTAACAGCCAATCATCAGTCACCTGCTGTGGCCAATATGAGTCTTGGCGGTGGGGCCTCCAATGCACTCGACAATGCTATACGTAACGCTATCGCCAGTGGTGTGAGCTTTGCTGTAGCGGCGGGCAACAGTAACGCTAACGCTTGTAACTCCTCCCCTGCGCGGGTGACCCAGGCCATCACCGTGGGAGCAAGCACTGCCAATGACGTACGCGCTACCTTTTCCAGCTTTGGTAGCTGCCTGGATCTCTTTGCCCCTGGTGTCAACATCACCTCCACCTGGAATACCAGCAACACAGCTACCAATACCATCAGCGGTACCTCTATGTCCTCGCCACACACTGCCGGTGTAGCTGCGCTCTATCTGGCGGCCAATCCCACCAAGACCCCTGCCGAAGTAGAAACCGCATTAAAAGGAATTGCCGTAGGAAAAGTTACTTCAGCGGGTAACGGTTCACCTAACCTGCTGCTGCAATCACTGTTTGCAACTACCGGGGTTCGCCCAACTGTGGCACTCAATAATGGTGATAACGTCACCAACATCACCGATGTAGCAGATGGCGATCGTCTCTACACAATCAGCGTACCAAGCGGCGCAACCAATCTGAACATCAGCAGCAGCGGTGGTAGTGGAAATGCCGATATTTATGTACGCCTCGGCAGTGCACCACAACTCAATACTTTTGATTGCCAGTCTGCAGGTGCCAGCAATACTGAAAATTGTGGCTTTGCCACACCGACAGCCGGGGTCTATTACGTAATGCTTCACGCCACAGCGGCCTATTCAGGAGTCAGCTTAAACGTGAGTTATACCCCATCAACAGCTGCCAATCAGATACCGGTGGCAAACTTCACCACAGCCATCACAGGTCTGAGCGTGCAGTTCACTGACAGCTCCAGCGATACCGACGGCAGCATCACTGGCTGGCTGTGGAACTTTGGTGATGGTAGTAGCTCCGTATTACAAAACCCTAGCCGTACTTACGCTGCAAGTGGCAGCTATACCGTCACGCTTTTTGCCACTGATAATAGCGGTGCCAGCGATAGCCGTAGCTCAATAATTACCGTGACCTCCGGACAGGCAGGCGGCCAGCCTTGCACCACCTGTGAAAGCTACACTGGTACTCTGTCTGCGGGGCAGACTGTTTATCAACCCAATGGCGGATCTTACTTCAGTAACGTCAGCGGCGTTCATGAGGCGTGGCTGGAAGGAGCCGCCGGCACCAACTTCAACCTTACCCTTTATCGTCAGGCTAGACATAACAGATGGACTGCCGTCGCCACATCAACAGGCACAACCTCCTCAGAGCATATCGTTTACAACGGTACCCCTGGTACCTACCGCTGGGGTTTGAACAGTGCGTCAGGCAGCGGCGCATTTAACTTCTCGATGGTTCGCCCATGAGTGTATTGTTTAGCTGATAAACGCTGAAACTTTACTGAAGCCGCTCTTGCGGCTTCAGTTTTTTAGCACTGACCATTTGTTCTCAGTAAGCACAAAAACAAAAAGGCCCCACCATTACTGGCGGGGCCTTTTTAACGACCGTTATTGCTGGTCTTTAGGCTTACATCATACCGCCCATTCCGCCCATGCCACCCATATCTGGTGCGCCGCCGGCTGAGTCAGCCTTTGGCTTATCAGCAACCATCGCTTCAGTGGTCAACATCAGACCCGCGATAGAACCAGCGTTCTGCAACGCAGTACGGGTAACTTTAGTTGGATCAAGGATACCCATCTCAATCATGTCGCCATATTCGCTGGTGGCAGCGTTGTAACCGAAGTTACCTTTGCCTTCAGCTACCTTGTTGACGATGACAGATGGCTCGTCGCCAGCATTGGCAACGATCTGACGCAGTGGCTCTTCCATGGCGCGACGCAGGATCCTGATACCAACATCCTGATCGTGGTTAGAACCCTTCAGGTCTTTGATCGCCTGCAAGGCACGAATCAGTGCCACGCCGCCGCCAGGAACCACACCCTCTTCAACGGCTGCCCGGGTTGCGTGCAGCGCATCGTCGATGCGGTCTTTCTTCTCTTTCATTTCCATTTCGGTAGTGGCGCCAACCTTGATCACCGCAACACCGCCAGCCAGTTTGGCCAGACGCTCTTGCAGCTTTTCACGATCATAGTCAGAGCTGGTATCAACCATCTGTGCACGGATCTGGGCAATGCGACTGTCGATATCGGCCTTAACACCTGCGCCGTCAACAACGATAGTGTTGTCTTTACCAACCACGACCTTCTTGGCAGTACCCAAATCTTCAAGCGTTGCCTTCTCCAGTGACAGACCCACCTCTTCAGAGATGACAGTCGCGCCGGTCAGGATCGCCAGATCCTGCAACATCGCCTTGCGACGATCACCGAAACCAGGCGCCTTAACAGCAGTCACCTTCAGAATGCCGCGCATGTTGTTTACAACCAGGGTCGCCAACGCTTCGCCTTCAACATCTTCGGCGATGATCATCAGCGGACGGCCAGACTTGGCAACACCTTCCAGGATTGGCAGCAGTTCGCGAATGTTGGAAACCTTCTTTTCGTAGATCAGGATCAGTGGCTCTTCCAGCTCAGCCTGCATCTTTTCGGTGTTGTTGACGAAGTACGGGGAGAGGTAACCACGATCAAACTGCATACCTTCAACCACTTCCAGACCATCTTCCAGGCCTGTGCCCTCTTCAACGGTGATAACGCCTTCCTTACCCACACGCTCCATCGCTTCGGCGATCAGTCTGCCGATCACTTCATCAGAGTTGGCGGAGATGGTGCCGACCTGATTGATAGATTTGGTATCGGTGCAGGGCTTGGAGATATTCTTCAACGCTTCAACAGCGGCAATCACCGCCTTGTCAATACCGCGTTTCAGGTCCATCGGATTCATACCGGCAGCTACAGATTTCATGCCTTCATTGAGGATGGACTGGGCCAGCACAGTCGCGGTAGTGGTACCGTCACCGGCAACATCGGCGGTCTTGGAAGCAACTTCCTTCACCATCTGCACGCCCATGTTTTCGAACTTATCTTCCAGCTCGATCTCTCTGGCAACGGAGACGCCGTCCTTGGTAACGGTCGGAGCGCCGTAGCTCTTTTCTAATACAACATTACGGCCTTTTGGACCGAGTGTGACCTTAACAGCGTTGGCCAGCACATTGACACCATCAAGCATCTTGTGACGGGCTTCGGATGAAAAATTAATAATCTTTGCCATTTGTATACGAATCTCCAGAAACTATTGAGTTGTGTTCAGTTAAAAACTGAATTATCCAAGCACTGCCAGCAGGTCATCTTCACGCATGACCATCAGCTCCAGACCATCGAGCTTGATCTCGGTGCCGGAGTATTTGCCAAACAGCACTTTGTCGCCAACTTTGACATCCAGGGCGCGCTTGTCGCCGTTTTCCAGCACACGGCCAGTCCCTGCGGCAACCACTTCACCCATCATGGGCTTTTCCTGGGCAGAGCCGGGCAGAACGATGCCACCGGCGGATGTTGCCTCATTCTCAAGGCGCTTAACTACTACACGATCATGCAATGGACGAATATTCACGGTATGTTCCTCCTAAAAAACATAAGACACTGTTATCTAAGATAATAAATATCAGATGCAACATTCTCGGACGAGAAGGTGCCTGTTATATGGGGAATAGTGTTGGCCGTTTCAAGGGTGACAAAGGAAATTTTTATGTCGCCCCACCGCCCCGAAGCCAGCACAGCGATGCTGCTGGCGGTACATACAAACGAGGGGCCAGATGGCCCCTGCGCTCTTTACCATCAAAGAGTAAACAGACTAGTCAACACGACCATCACGCGCCGCTTTGAGTACCAACACATCAAACGCCTCAGCACTCATCAGCCCCTGCTCGGCGACCAGGTCGCGCACCGGCCGGCCGCTCTTCTCCGACTCCTTGGCCACTTCACCGGCCTTCATGTAACCGATGCTGGTATTGAGCAAAGTGGCGAGCGCGCAGCTGGTGTGCAAAAACTCCTTGCAGCGCTCACGGTCGACCTTCAGCCCCTTGAGGTTGAACTCGGTGGCGGCGTTGATGGCGTTGGTCAGCCACTCCATCTGGTCAAACAGCGCCGAACCCATGGCCGGCATCATGACGTTGAGTTCAAGCTGACCGGCCTGGGTCATGTAGCCGATGGCGGCATCCTGCCCCAGCACCTGGAAGCAGACCTGGTTCAACATCTCAAACATCACCGGATTGACCTTACCGGGCATGATGGAGGAGCCGGGTTGCACCGGTGGCAGCTGGATCTCGCCGATACCGGTACGTGGACCGGAGCAGAGCAGTCGCATGTCGTTGCTGATGCGTGTCACTTCCAGGGTAAGGTCACGAATCGCGGAGGAGAGGCGCTGGATGTCGTGGGTCGACTGCATCTGCGCCGCCAGATCATCGGCCGGGCGAATCTCTTCACCCATCAGCAGTGCCAGTTCGGCAGCGACACGATTGGCGTAATCGGGCGAGGTATTAAGACCGGTACCGGCGGCACTGCCACCCAACCCCAGTTCACACAGGCCATCACGGCACGCCTCGACGTTGCGGGCGGCGCGGCGCAGGGTCCAGGCATAGGCACCAAACTCGCGGCCAATGGTGGTGGGCACCGCGTCTTGCAGATGGGTGCGGCCTGACTTGACGGTATCCACCTCTTCGGCGGCGATGCGGGCGTACTCGTTGGCCATGCTCTGCACGGCATCGAGCAGCCGTGGCAACTTCATCAGGGCCGTCAGACGCAGAGCGGTCGGGATGGTGTCGTTGGTGGACTGCCCCATGTTGACGTGGTCATTAGGGTTGATCGGCTGATAAACACCTTTGGCGCCGCCAAGGGCGACGTTGGCCAGATTGGCGACCACCTCGTTACTGTTCATGTTGTGGCTGGTGCCGGCACCGGCCTGAAAGCGATCAACCACAAACTGATCCAGATACTCACCGGCCAGAATCTTGTCGCAGGCATCAACAATCGCCCCGGCCATGGCGTCATCGAGCCAGCCGGGTTGATGGTTGGCAATGGCGGCAGCACGCTTGATCAGCACATGGGCTTTGACAAAATCGGCATCCGGACGACGGCCGCTGATGGGGAAGTTGATCACCGCCCGTGCGGTCTGGGCGCCGTACCACGCGTCGGCGGGCACACGCACCTCACCCAGGCTATCTTTTTCGAAGCGAAACTGATTTTTGTCACTCACTATGAATCTCCTGTAGATACTGATGTCATAAATTGCGCCCAGTTTAAACCATGAGGGTGTCACACCAAAGCAACGTCAACAGGTTATCGTCATGGCCTGCCACTCCGTGATCAACTATGCTGGCAACAACCATCGCCAAAGGACCACACTTTCCAATGAGCAACTGCACACGTTTTTTTATCTCAGGGCGGGTTCAAGACGTCTGGTACCGTGCGGCCACACAGCAAAAAGCGCTCAGCCTCGGTATTACCGGGTATGCCAAAAACCTGCCTGATGGTCGGGTTGAAGTCTTGGCCTGCGGTAAGCATGATAGTGTGGCGGAGCTGGAGCAGTGGCTCTGGCAGGGATCACCCCACTCCGAAGTCGAGAACATTGATGTTAATCGAGTAGACGATAACGCCCCGAATAGTTTCGAAAAGCGTTAAACAATTCACCACATAAGGAAATAACCATGTCTAAAAATACACTATTGATCACCGCCAGCCTGATCGGTGCACTCATCGCCGCCCCAGCCTTCGCAGGTAAAGACAAAGAGGGCGACCACAAGAGCGCTGGCCACATGGAAAATTACAAAGAGCACATGCAGCAGCGCCAACAGATGCACATGGATATGATGCAGGCGATGGTTGATACCATGACCATCCTGCGCGACATCAACCATCAGCCCAGCGCCGA
>CAMTXZ010000122.1:0-6157 GCA_947085765.1 uncultured Chromatiaceae bacterium
GATAAATCAGTGGCGACGGCGCAAATCACGGTGGGGCAGGGAGTCGTGGATGATAATGCTGAAGTTGATCTGATCATACGAAAATACCAGAGTAAGTGATGGCACATTATGATTAAAAGCATACGTCAGTTTTTTGATACTCATATCCAGTCAGCCAGTGGAGAGCGGCGCCAGGAGCAGCCTCAACGGGCACTGCAACTGGCGACGGCGGCGCTGTTGCTGGAGGTGGCCCGCGCTGACTTTCATGTGGCAAAGGGTGAACGGGATGTGATTGCCAACGCTGTGCAGCAGATGTTTGGGCTATCGGTGCAGGAGACGGCTGAGCTGGTGGCGCTGGCCGAGAGTGAGATGGAGGATGCTACCTGTCTGTATGAGTTTACCCGTCTGGTCAACGACAACTTTGACCAGGAACAGAAACTTAAAGTGGTTGAAAACCTATGGCAGGTTGCCTTTGCCGATCTCGATAAGGATAAGTACGAAGAGCACCTGATTCGCCGGGTGTGTGATCTGCTTTATGTTTCACCCAAAGATTTTGTGCGGTTGCGGGAGCAGGGGCGCGGCTGACAACAGTCGTCGCCGTCAGCCCTGCGATACCCGTTCCAGTGTGAGCTGCCCGGCAATACGCTGTTGCTCCTGGGGCAGTCCGGTCAGTTGATTTACCTCCCGTGTCACATCGTTGTTTTCACTGTTGCTCTGATCGCTGAGTTTGCTTATCTCGAGCAGGTTTTTATTCATCTCTTTGTTAACGTCACTCTGCTGTTCAGAATATTCCAGGAATATATTGACCTGGGCAGCGAAGGCGGCAGTCGCCTCATCAAAATCGTCATTGGGTTTATCAAGGTTAAGGGTGGATTTAATGTGAGTTAGCAACGTTGTGGCGGTGTCGTGGGTGAGCGGTGAATACCTCAGCGGCCATGTCAAGATATATTTACAATACATCTTTTAAGGGGTAGGATCACTCAGACGAGATAATCGGTTATTTGAGGAGAGGGAAATTATGTTGGGCTTTTTGAAAAAACTTTTCGGCGGTGAGTCAGTGCCACAAAAACAGCAGTCTCTGTATGAGCGCATTGGTGGTGATGCAGCGGTCAATGCGGCTGTCGATGTCTTTTACCGCAAGGTGCTAGCCGATAAGCGCATCAGTAAGTTTTTTGAAGGGGTGGACATGGGCAAACAGGCGGCCAAGCAGAAGGCCTTCCTGACCATGGCCTTTGGTGGTCCCAGCAACTACACTGGCGAAGATATGCGCCTGGGCCATGCTCGTCTGGTGGAGCAGGGCATGAACGCCAGCCACTTTGACGCGGTGATGGAAAACCTCGGTGCTACCCTGACTGAACTGGGTGTGCCGGGTAATCTGATAGGCGAAGCGGCGGCGATTGCTGAGAGCGTGCGCAAGGATGTGCTGGCCGGTTATACTCCGGCGGAGAAGGCGGCGATGGCCGCCAAACAGAAGAGTCTCTTCGAGCGCATTGGTGGTGATGCAGCGGTCAATGCGGCTGTCGATGTCTTTTACCGCAAGGTGCTGGCCGATAAGCGCATCAGTAAGTTTTTTGAAGGGGTGGACATGGGCAAACAGGCGGCCAAGCAGAAGGCCTTCCTGACCATGGCCTTTGGTGGTCCCAGCAACTACACCGGCGAAGATATGCGCCTGGGCCATGCTCGTCTGGTGGAGCAGGGCATGAACGCCAGCCACTTTGACGCGGTGATGGAAAACCTCGGTGCAACCCTGACTGAACTGGGTGTGCCGGGTAATTTGATCGGTGAAGCGGCGGCGATTGCCGAAAGCGTGCGCAAGGATGTGCTGGCCGGTTATACCCCGGCGGAGAAGGCGGCGATGGCCGCCAAGCAGCAGAGTCTTTTTGAACGCATCGGTGGTGATGCCGCTGTCACAGCTGCGGTGGATGTCTTTTACCGCAAGGTGTTGGCCGATGATCGTATCAACAAGTTCTTTGAAACTGTTGATATGGAGAGGCAGGCGGCCAAACAGAAGGCCTTCCTGACGATGGCGCTGGGCGGCCCACACAACTACAGTGGCAAGGATATGCGTGCAGCCCATGCCCCACTTGTTGCCAAGGGGTTGAACGACAGCCACTTTGATGCAGTGATGGAGCACCTCGGTGCTACGCTGACCGAACTGGGTGTGCCGGCTGATCTGATTGGCGAAGCGGCGGCGATTGCCGAGAGTACCCGTAAGGATGTACTGGGCCGTTAAACAACCCGCTGTGCGGTAGTGATGAGGGCGCTGTCATGTGAGTGACAGCGCCCTCTCTATTTTTCCACTCTATTTTCAGCTCAGGTGGGGGCCTCTCTTTCCCTCTTTTGCCTCCAGCTCCAACACTTCACCTTGCAGTTCCGTGAGACGGCTATTGAGCCGTTGCCAGCGGAAACTATCCTCTTTGCTGGTACGCTCCAGGGCAATTTTAAGCTGCTCGACGGCGGTACGGGTCTGGCCAATCAGGTAATAAAATTCAGCCAGGGCTTGATAGGAGTCACTGTCGCGGCCGTTGGCCATTTCGGCCTTGGCCAGCAGCTGGTAGTAGCCAGGAAGCGGGAAGCGCTCCTGTTGCAGGATCAGTTGGCGGAGTAACGCCACCGCCGTTGCAGCCTTATTCTGGCGTAGCAGGGTTTCGATTTGCAGTGTCGTCAGCAATGGGTGGTTGGGGTAGAGTTTAAGCGCTGCTGCGAGCCGCTGTTCTGCGGCCGCCAGACTGTTCTGCTGCAACTCAATCTCGGCCTGCAGGGCGATAAACAGATCCTTCTCCGGGGCCTTGCTGAGTAGTTTCTGACTCAACGCTTCGGCCTGTGGCAGATTGGCGGCGCTGAGCTGCCAGAGGGCCTGTTCATATATCTGGGCGATGGTGGGTTCTCTGTTTGCGGTCAGGCTCTTAAGGCGCTCCTGACGTTCGTCATGGTGGGTGTGTAACAGCGCCTGAATCAGGTAGAAGTCGTCACTCTCCTGTGCCTTAACGGGCGGGAACTGTTCGGCGCGGTTGCTGGAGTCGGCGATGCGCGACGGGGTGACCGGATGGGTGCGCAACAGTTCCGGCAGATCGCTTTGCATGTAGCGGGTGGATTGCTGCAGGCGGGTGAAAAAGGCGGGCATCTGGCGCGGGTCGTAACCGGCCTGGGCCAGGGTCTCGATGCCCACCCGGTCCGCTTCGCGTTCATGGTCACGGGTGAAGTTGAGCTGTTTCTGGATGTTGCCAGCGGCGCTAAGGGCGATAGCAGCCTGGGTCACATTGGGGTTGCCGATCAGGATGGCGGCAAGAATGGCAGCGGCCGTCTGCAGGCCGCCTCCCGAGGCCTTTTGAAAGGCGCGGGCCAGGTGGCGCTGGGTGACATGGGCGATTTCGTGGGCCAAGACCGCGGCCAGCTCCCCTTCGGTTTCGGCGGCCAGGATCAGCCCGGTGTGGATGCCGATATAACCGCCTGGCCCGGCAAAGGCGTTGATGCTTGGATCATCCACGACAAAAAAGGTGAAGGGCTGTTGACTGTTGGCGCTGCCCAACAGTCGGTACCCCAGGGTGTTGATGTAGGTATTGATCTCTGGTGATTCGACCAGCTGTACCTGGCTGCGGATGTTACGCATAAACGCCTGGCCCAATCTTTTATCCTCCTCGGCTGAGAGGATGGTGGCGGAGGCGTCACCCATCTCCGGCAGATTGAGGCCGGCGCCCGAGCCGTTAACAGGTGTGCTGGCCAGCAGTGTCAGTGAGAGCAGAAGGGCGAGGCGGCGTTGGCTCAGTTTTATTGTTTTCACGGTTTCTCAGACACGGCTGTGGGTAGGGAGTTCCTGTGAGTAATGTTATCATTGCCGCCCCCCGCTGGGGCTGAAGTGATCTGGATAAAGGGTGATTGTAATGAGTGAAGTTGTTGTAAAAGAGCTGGATACCAGTGGTTTGAGCTGTCCAATGCCGATCCTGCGTTTGAAGCAGACGTTGGGCACCATTGAGAGTGGCCAACGGCTGAGGGTGATCGCTACAGATCCCGGTTCGCAGTCCGACTTTGCTGCCTTTGCGGCGCAGACTGGTCATCGTCTGGTGGAGTCACGGGCCGAGGCGGGCAAGTTTTATTACGTGGTAGAGAAGAGATAATGGCGGGAAAAAAGATCGCGATTATCGCCACCAAAGGCGCTCTGGATTGGGCCTACCCGCCCTTTATTCTCGCCTCAACCGCAGCGGCCTTGGGTTATGACGCCCGTATCTTCTTCACCTTTTATGGCCTGCAACTGCTGCGTAAGGAGCTGGATCTTCAGGTCACTTCGCTGGGTAATCCTGGCATGCCGATGCCCATCCCCATGCCTGTAATACTTCAGGCGATGCCCGGCATGCAGGGCATGATGACGATGATGATGAAAAAAAAGATGAAGTCCAAAGGGGTGGTCAGTATTGAACAGCTGCGTGAGATCAGCATGGAGTGTGGTGTAAAGATGATTGGCTGCCAGATGACAGTTGATCTGTTTGACTTCGCCAGAGAGGACTTTGTTGAAGGTGTTGAGTATGCCGGGGCAGCCTCGTTTCTGGAGTTCGCCGGCAGTGCGGATATCACATTGTATATATAGTGCACTGTTGGGTGGTGATACCCTTCAGGCAGCGCCGGACCCCCGCAAGGGGGTTTTTAAAGGGTTGATATATTAGAAAATACTAATATAATCTCTGCTATACAGTAGTCAATATCTATACTGACAATGATGAGGGGGCTCAGAATGCGTAACTATCCGCAACAGTGGTTGATTGGGTTGGCTGCAATCGCCGCAGCGGGTGTTGCCTCGGCCGCCGAGTTGGCCTCGATTACCGTGCAGAAGCAGGCAGTGCCGCAGCAGCGGCTGTTTGATGGTGTGATCGAGGCGGTCAACCAGTCGACGGTCTCGGCCCAGACCAGCGGTCGTGTCACCGAGATCAACTTTGATGTTGATGATGTTGTGCCCAAGGGGGCGGTGATCCTGCGGATTCGCGATACCGAGCAACGCTCCCGTTCGCAGCAGTCCCAGGCCGGACTGAACGAGGCCGAGGCGCGTTACAAAGAGGCCGAGGCGGATTACAAACGCATCCAGGATATCTACGCGCAACGGTTGGTGGCGAAGTCTGATCTGGACCGCTCCAAAGCCGCCTTCGACGCTGCCAAGGCACGCTTGGAGCAGGCCAAGGCGCGGGTGAGGGAGACTCAGGAGCAGCAGGGTTATACCGTCATTCGTGCCCCTTACAGCGGTGTACTGACAAAACGTTTTGTTGAGTTGGGCGAGAGCGTGACCGCCGGTCAACCGCTGGTGGCGGGCATGTCACTGGAGCAGTTGCGCGCGGTTGTGAGTGTGCCACAAGCCTTTGTAAAGGCGATGCGTGACCACGGCAAGGCGACGGTTGAGTTGGCCGATGGCCAGCGTCTTGAGACTGACTCGATGCGCATTTTCCCCTATGCCGACGAGAGTAGCCACGCCGTCAATGTGCGTGTCAATCTGCCTGCCGGTGATTATGGTATTTACCCCGGCATGTTTGTGAAGGTCGGTTTTGTCACTGGCACAAGCGAGGTACTTCAGGTACCGATGGCGGCCGTGGCCCATCGCAGCGAGCTGACTGCACTCTATATTATTGGTGATGATGGTCGCATCGGTTTCAGGCAGGTGCGCCTAGGAAATATTCAGAGGCGTGCCAGTGGCGATCAGGTCGAGGTGCTGGCCGGTCTGGAGAGTGACGAGAAGGTGGTGCTCGATCCGATCGCCGCCGGGATTGCACTAAAACAGCAGGCCCGCTGAGATGAGCAACAAACAGTTGGGAATCTCCGGCACCATCGCCAAGAAATTTTTGCGTAGTGAGATCACGCCGCTGCTGGCGCTGGTCGGTATCCTGATGGGTATCTTTGCGGTGTTGGTCACCCCCCGCGAAGAGGAGCCGCAGATCGATGTCACCTTCGCCAACATCTTCATCCCTTACCCCGGCGCCACGGCGGTGGAGGTGGAGAGCCTGGTCAGTACTCCGGCCGAACAGGTGCTCTCCGAGATCAAGGGGGTGGAGCATGTCTACTCCGTTTCACGCCCCGGCATGTCGATCCTCACCGTGCAGTTTCTGGTGGGTGAAGAGCGTACCCCGAGTATTGTAAATCTCTATAACCAGATCTACTCCAACCAGGACTGGTTGCCGCAAGGCCTCGGCGTGGGTCAGCC
>CAMTXZ010000123.1:0-3590 GCA_947085765.1 uncultured Chromatiaceae bacterium
ACACTCTTTCCCTACACGACGCTCTTCCGATCTTGTTGCAGGAACGGGCCGCATGCCCATCCTTGCAATGCACTGTTAGACTAGATTAGTAGACATTACGGCCTTATGCGAGCCGCAGGGGTGCAGCACTTAAGGTAGAGGGTAACGCTGCAGCCATGCCTGAATTAATGGCAGCATTATCCAACGGCGGTGTGAGTACCACACGCAATGTGCCGGGGCTAACAATGGCAGCAGAAGCACCATGGCCAGTCGCCGTGAGTGTGCTGCTGCTTAAAACGGTGCCGGGCGAGAGCTGAGTCGCATCATAGTGAACATCAAATTGTAGGCTGGCAACACTGCCATTGTTAGTGAAACTAAGCGGCACATTGACGCTACTGCCCGGTTGGCCGTTAAGAGAAAAGCCGAGGCTGAGACCAGGCACCGCATTGGCGCTACTGGCGGCGAAACACCAGAAGCCAGCCGACAATACCAACCACAACCTGATCAGGTTGCTCTGTTTGATATTCATTATTTTCATCGATTCACCTCTGCCTCACCCGCTGGTGGGTCTTTGTAAAACATTGCGCTTGTTACCCGGTGGCGTGCGCATTACCGCATCTGCTACGAAGGGATATAGGTAGGGAGTAATAAGCAGAGCGCATTACGCCAAACTAATGACAAATCCACCGCCATCATTTCAATTCATGGTGCAATGCACATGCGTTTATTGCACCTTACGATTTATTACGCCGTACGGCCGTGAGAAAACAGATCATAGCCGCGGGGAAAATCCACCAAAAAATCCACATCGCTATCGGGCCGCTCCTCACGTCTGGCAACGGAACGAAACACACGGATATGCCGGGCGCCATATTGACCACCCAACGCCTCAATAGCCTCTTTTTTGCTTCTCAGCTCATCCAGCAACATGATCAATCCTCACTGATAGCACGGCAACGGCGCTTCACATATTATCGTGCAGCCTGACAGAATACCCAGGTTTTTTCCCGCATAACGCTTTACCTCATGCCGGCTACCTTGCTTAGCAGTTCACCGGGTAGCTCGAGTGCAGCGCAACGAAATCCGGGAAATTCAGCGCTCCGCACACCCCGGATTCCATTTCATTTCATTCGAGCTACTCGCTTTGCCAATCCCAACACCTCAACCCCTTATGCGCCACCGTGCATTTGTTCATGTCGAATTAAAACCAGCAATCCTTTTCAAAATATTCCATATAATGTGAAGATAGTACACAGTGCCCCCTGCGCGGCTAGACAGCCTAGTGCGCGACGCCAAAGCCCGCCAGACCTACCGGGGTGCCAGATAAACGTTTAGGAGAGCTTGAGATGGCCATGAGTTTCAACCACATCCGCGAGATTAATGTGGGGTTTTAACCTCTGAGACAAATATGGTGGAGATATTTCAATATACCTTTGAGTGGGACCCCAAGAAGGCGGCCAGCAACCGGCGCAAGCATGGCATCGGCTTTGAGCAGGCGACTTTGGTCTTCAGTGACTCGCTGGCCTTGTCGATCTATGACGAGGAACACAGCGAAACGGAAGAGCGCTGGATTACCCTGGGGAAAACAGTAAGCGACGTGCTGGTAGTGGTCCATACCTACCGCGAAATCCACGATAATGAGACCTTGATCCGCATTATCTCGGCACGTACCGCCACTAACCATGAACAACAGCAATACGAGGCACAGTGATGAAGAAGGAATATGACTTTTCAAAAGGGGTAAGGGGCAAGTTCTTCAAACCCAATGCCAAGCTGAACCTGCCGGTTTACCTGGATAGCGAGGTGCAGAACTATCTGCGTGAACGCGCTCAGTCAAAAGGGGTTGAGCTGAACCAGCTCGTTAACGAACTGCTGCGTAGGGATATTGATATGATTGAGTCTGTGAGGTGATGCTTACACTTACACCAATGCATTAAAACCGAAGTCAAATCCAACGCCATCATTTCAATTCATGGTGCAATGCACATGCGTTTATTGCACCTTACGATTTATTGCACCGTACGGCCGTTGACTCCTATGGCGATGCGGTTGCCCATCGGCAAACAGTTATGTAAATCCTTGCATTTGTTCATAATAAAAATTGGAACCAGCAATCCTTTGCAAAATATTTCATAATAGGCAGTGTACCCCGCTCAGCTCAGGCTGTATGACACAAGAACGTTTTTTCATCCCATTTTAAGGAATCTGCCATGGAACCCCTGAAGCAAGAAGCCATCAATGTCATTACCAGCCTGCCCGAAGACGCAGATATGGAGGAGATCATGTATCGCCTCTATGTGCTGGAAAATATTCGTCGCGGCCAGGAAGACGCCGAAAAAGAAAACGCCACGCCCGCCGACCAGGTGTTGCGGGATATTCAATCATGGTGAGGTGGACCCGCCATGCTCTAACCCAGCTTCGCCACATTCACGATTACATCGCCCAAGATTCACCACTCTACGCCAAGCGCGTATCGGATGCGCTGGTGCGCAAAACACTCCTGCTTGATGAACTGCCCCGCTTGGGGAAAATAGTGCCAGAGTTCGACGAAGAGCACGTTCGGGAATTATCGCTGTACTCCTATCGCATCCTCTACGAGATCAATACCTCCCACATCGACATTCTGGCTGTAATTCACAAGAGACGTGATTTGCAGGCGGCAGAGATTCCGCGCTAACCGTAACCAACTCCGACCGAATACTCCCCACATTGCGTTTCACTTCATGCGGATCACCTTGCTACCGCGCGCGGGACATAGGTTTGGCGTAATAAGCAGAGCGCATTACGCCAAACCGAAGTCAAATCCAACGCCATCATTTCAATTCATGGTGCAATGCACATGCGTTTATTGCACCTTACGATTTATTACGCCGTACGGCAGCGGCTGGTTCAGTTTATGTAAAGGTCAATGTCAAAATCAGCCCCAATAGATGATATTTTCTTTACCACATCATTATCGAAGTAAAGCGCAGGGGTTTCATCCGAATATACCGCACACGATAATAGCACTGCCGCTCTTGGCGACAACGAAACAATCCTGCTCGTGATTTCTTGAACACGATCAAGAATATTTATTATGTGTTTTGGGATCTCTTCAGATCGATCTAGCATCGACTCAATAACCCAGCCATTATTCTTTTCTTTAATTATTGTATTTGGGCGAGAGTCACCTTTCAACCAACTCCGGTCGCATGGAATACCAAGCTGACTTTCTATCTCCGTTGGAGTAAGTTCATTGCTTGTAATCTTTAATTGTGCAAAAACTTCCATTTCTTTTCGCTCTTAATAAAAATCATTAATACTAACTAGTCAGCAGCAAAGGATACCGCTTCGTTTCTGAAAAATGATTTCACCAAGTCCTTGTCCTGCGCGATTAATTCCAAATCTATAAACGTTCTCTCCCAAAGTGACTCCCCTTTTTTGAGCGGAGACCTCGCAGTACCCGTTTGTCGAATGTAGTTCCAGACCAATTCGTCAGGATTCAGATCTGGCGCATAGGGCGGCAGAATAAATATACTGAGGCGCCCTTGTTGATCTCTGACAAACTCTCGAACCTTTTTGCTTTTGTGCACAGGGTGGCCATCCATAATGATGAATACCGGTTTTTTACG
>CAMTXZ010000124.1:0-1743 GCA_947085765.1 uncultured Chromatiaceae bacterium
GATTGATCCGAGTGGCGCTATTATAGTTGAGGTGGATGGAGTGGCGCGTCGTTTTCATTCCGGTGAAGTAAGCCTGAGACCGGCGGTGTAACCAGATGAATCTACTTTTGGATATCGGCAACAGTCGCATCAAGTGGGCCTACAGCGATGGGGTGCAGTTGATTCATCATGGTGCTGCGGTGCGCGATGATAATCTGTTTCCGGTGCTGACCGCTGCGTGGCAAGGGTTGCCCAAACCAAAAAATATCGTTGCATCCAACGTCGCGGGTGATGAGTTTGCCCGCCAACTGGAGCAATTTCTTCAGACTCATTGGTCTTTGCGTGTGCAGTACGCAGCCGTTGAGCAGGGGTGGGAAGGGTTGGTGATTGCCTATCCAGAGCCGCAACTGTTTGGTGTCGATCGCTGGCTGGCACTGATTGCGGCACGTCATCTATACAGTGGAGCCGTTTGTATCATCGACTGCGGCACAGCAGTGACCATTGATGCAGTTGATAGATATGGCAAACATTTAGGCGGTGTGATCGTACCAGGGCTCGATCTGATGCGTGGCACGTTGATGCAACGTTCGAGTGGTGTGAATCGTGGGATAAACATTATCAATGAGACAAGTGCAGCGGTGTTGGGCAGTGATACTCAGAGTGGCGTAGAGCGTGGCGCGTTATACGCGGTAGCGGGGGGTATCGCGCATACTCTTATTAAGGTCAAGACTCAGATCAATGCGCCGATAACATCAATCATCACGGGAGGGGATGCCAAAAGGGTACTGGCTGAACTAGGTGGTGAATATGAGCACTCACCACATCTTGTATTACATGGACTGCAATTACTGTCTGGGCGTTAGTCGCAAATGAGATGGATTGTTATAACACTGGTTGTGATTAATGCCGCCTATTTTATTTGGCAGCAGCAGTTTATGGCAACGCCCAAGGTGGCCATATCGTCTAGTCCGGCAATGGACAAGGCACTACGGCTTGCTGCTGATGTAGGCAAAAATCCAGCGCCTGATGTTTCAGTCGTTCCAGAGCCTGCACAGCCACAAGAGCCGCCATTCAACAATGCGCAACAACAGGTCTCCACACCGCCACCGACAAAAACAGATGAACCACCTGCACCTAAGATAGCGCCTCCTTCTATTCGAGCCTGTTACAGCGTAGGCCCATTTTTACAAGTGAACGACGTCAGTAATAGTGCCAAAATTTTTGCGGCAGCGGAGGGCATTGCCACCCAGCAGCGCGCGGCGGCAGAGCGTACTCAGGCAGGTTATTGGGTCTACGTACCTCCATTTGATACCTTGTCGGCGGCACGGGCAGTGCTGCGTGATCTGCAAAATCGTGAGGTTCGTGATGTGCTGGTGATTTCTGAAGGGGCAAAGGCAAATGCAATCTCAGCTGGAGTTTATAATGCCGAGGCGCAAGCACAAGAGCGGCGCGACGCGATTCGCGCGTACGGTTACCGAGTAGAAATTGACGCGCTTTTTCGTACACAACCGCAGTACTGGCTCGATGTTGAGTTAATGAATACGCAGACAATTCCGGCAGAACTGTGGCAAAAAGTGATAAAGAAGTTCCCTGACATTAAGCGCACAGAACAGCCCTGTGAATAGTGGCAATCCTCTGGCAGGGTGTGTATAATTCGCCGCTGTGGTGCTGGCGTAGCTCAGCTGGTAGAGCAGCTGATTTGTAATCAGCCGGTCGGTGGTTCGAATCCTCTCGCCAGCTCCACTAATATCAATAAGTTATAAA